>DASSWT010000170.1:0-11369 GCA_035704555.1 Saccharospirillum sp.
GAAAGACATGACGCGCCAGCACGTCAAAAACCAGTATCACCGCGTCAAACAGCACGACCGGGTTGGCAGAATGGCCGATACCTGGGAGTTTTCGAAGGTTGCCCTGCCGCTTAACCGGGTATCACAAACGCTGCGGGAAGAACTGGAGCGGGTGGCTAAATCCAGCATTCGCATTGAAAACGATCAATTGGTGATCAGCCACTGCTACATCGAGCGCCGGATGATCCCGCTGAACCTCTATCTGGAAGACCCCGCTCGCGAAGGGCAACAGGAGGCCGCGCTGAAAGAGTACGGCCAGGCCATTCGCGAATTGGCCGCCGCCAACATTTTCCCTGGCGATATGTTACTGAAGAACTTTGGGGTAACGCGGCACGGGCGGGTTATTTTCTACGATTACGATGAAATCGACTGGGTCACCAACTGCAATTTCCGCCGCATTCCGCCACCACGCTACCCGGAAGACGAAATGGCCAGCGAACCCTGGTACAGCGTGGCGCCAAACGACATTTTTCCGGAGGAGTTCGCGACCTTTTTGTTCAATGAAGCCAGGCTGGAGCGCTACTTTGTGGCCCATCACGCCGCCCTGCTGGACGCCGATTACTGGCGTGGCGTGCAGGATGAGTTAAATGCCGGCGTAGTCGCCGACATCTTTCCCTACCCCAATGAGATTCGACTGAGCCGCCCCTGATCCGCCACGACAGACCAGGAAATGCCCACGAAGTGAGGCTTCAGTTCTGTTCGTTTCTCGGCTGAGGCACCAGACGCCCTGCTGACTGCAATGCCAGGGTGCCGGATTGCCCGGTGCTGATCACGTAGCGGCCGCAGGCCGCGCCTCCCGATGGCTGACACTCACCCAGGCCCTGAATAGCGGCTGTTGGCGTCAGTTCCAGAATGCGCCGGTCTTCGGTCACGCAGACCATTTTGCCCGCTTCCAGATCCGCCTGTTCGGCTCCGAGCGTCACCCTGACTGACATCAGGCAATGGCGCGGCATCGCCTCGCTGAGCGCCCCTTCGGGGCTGCCGTTATCCTGAGGTTGCACCGTGACGGTAGTGGATTCCGTCAGCGTCTGGTCCATCAGGGGTACCAGGCTGATCTTCGCCTCTGGTGAGAGTACGATGGCCGCACCCTCACCCCCGTTTGACTCAGCCATCGCCGAGCCTGCCAAAACCGACATCCATACCGCAACAGACCATCCAAGCGACTTTCCAAAAGGAGCTCTCATTTTCATCCTCAAGTGAGTAAACCGATAAAAACCCCACCAGTTTACCAGAATCAAAAGCATCAGGCAGACCACATGCCTTGCCAACGCGAAAAGATTCGGTACACAATGACCCGCACCCTTCCAGGATGGCGGTGGCCAATGTACAAGAAACTGTTGCTCTTTCTGCTGGTTATCGTTGCGCTGGTAACCGCGCTGGTTTACTACGACCGGAATCGAACCAACCCTTGGGGGTCAGACGTTTTCTTCGGCTCCCTCGGGCTGATCACCGGGGTCTGAAACGGGCGCAAGGGGTAAAAATTATGCAAGAAACTACCAGCAAATCAATGCGCTTTTGCCTACACTGAGGCTGTAGAGGCTATCGAAACACGAACACCCGCCAGCCGCCTCCGGGCTCAGGGGCGGTTAAAAGCGCACCACGACAACAAAAACACAGACTGAAAAGGGATACATTATGTCCGGCATACTCTCGATGATTCTGGCCGGTGGTGAGGGCACCCGCCTGGCGCCACTTACTTCGGTTCGAGCAAAACCGGCCGTACCATTCGGCGGCAACTATCGCATTATCGATTTCGTACTGAACAACTTCGTCAACTCAGACCTGCTGCAAATTTTCGTACTGACCCAGTTCAAATCCCACTCGCTGATGAAACACATGAGCCGGCGCTGGCGCGTTACCGGTCTGACCAACCGCTTCATCGACCCCATTCCGGCGCAGATGCAAATGGGCAAACACTGGTATCAGGGCACGGCCGATGCCATCTACCAGAACATCGAGCTGATTGAAGGCATGGACCCGGAAGTGGTGTGTGTCTTCGGTGGCGACCACATCTACAAGATGGATGTCCGCCAAATGGTGGAGTTCCACCGCAGCTTCGACGACGCCAAACTGACCGTCGCGGCAATTCCAGTCCACGTCAGCCAGGCCGACCAGTTTGGCATCATCGAAATCGATGAAAACAACAAGATGATCGGCTTCCAGGAAAAGCCAAAAAAAGACCCCAAAACCATACCCGGCCGCCCCGATTATGTGCTGGCCAGCATGGGCAACTACGTGTTCGACGCGGCCACCATGGTTCAGTGCCTGAAAGAGGATGCCGAAAGCAGCGATTCAGTACACGATTTCGGCCACAACATTATTCCGGATCTGTACAAAGCGGGTGTGGTCTATGTTTACGACTTTTCTACCAACGTAATTCGCGGCGAGCTGGAGCACACCAGCGGCTACTGGCGCGACGTGGGTACACTTGACTCGTTGTACGAAGCCAATATGGATTTGCTCGCCGTTGAGCCGCCGTTCGACCTGTACAACAAACACTGGCCGCTGCGCAGCTATCACCCGGCCGTACCACCGGCGAAGTTTGTTCACGACGAGGCTAACCGCACCGGCCAGGCGATCAGTTCCATTGTCGCTGGCGGCTGTATTATTTCCGGCAGCATCGTGCACCGCAGCATTCTGGGCTACAACTGCCACGTGCACAGCCACGCGTACGTCGACAACTGCGTAATGATGGGCAACAACGACATAGGGCGCGGTTGCCGCATCCGCAGGGCCATTATCGACAAGAATGTGAACATCGCCCCGGGCACCGTCATCGGCGAAGACCCCGAGCACGATCGCCAGCGCTTCCATGTGTCTCCGAACGGCATCATCACCATTCCAAAAGGAGCCCAGGTTGGCTTCGAATAAATCCCCCCTGAAGGTTCTGGTCATTGCCTCTGAAGTCGAGGGGTTGGTAAAAACGGGCGGGCTGGCCGATGTCGCCCGCGCTCTGCCAGCCGAGCTGGTGCACCTGGGGCATGATGTCCGGCTGGTAACCCCGGCCTATGCCAAAACCCGGGCGGTGTGGTCACAGTGGCCACACCAGAGCCTGTGCGTGCACTTAAATGCGTTCGAGGAAACCTGGCTGGCCACCCGTACCGGCGAGCATCAGGGCATTCCGACCATACAGATCGAACACAGCGACAGTTTCGACCGCCCCGGCATTTATGACAACGGCGCCACACCCTATGAAGACAATGCCCGGCGCTTCGCGTTGCTCAGCAAGGGAGCGCTGCAATGGTGTAAGGACAGCGACTGGCAACCCGACATCGTCCACGCCAACGACTGGCAGGCCGCACTCGCTTGCTTTTATCTGGCCGAACACTTCCGTTACGACCCATTCTTTGCTCACAGTCGCAGCCTACTGACACTGCACAACGCGGCCTACCAGGGCCAGTGCAGCTCCGGCTGGTTGCGCACGCTGGGAATAAATGAGCAATTTTTCCACCCTGGCGCCTTTGAAGACCACGGTCAGATCAACCTGCTCAAAGGCGGTATCCGCTTTGCCGATGCGATCAACGCAGTCAGCCCCGGCTATGCCAGTGAATTGCTCAGTGACCTCGGCAGCCATGGTCTCGGGCCCCTGTTCCGTGAACGGGCCGACGCCCTGAGCGGCATTCTGAACGGCTGCGATTACAGCCAGTGGTCGCCGGAAACCGACCCGGATATCCCGGCCCATTTCAAACGCCCGGACGATGGCGGCAAAGCCCGCTGTAAAGCCGCACTGAAGCAGGAACTGGGCCTGGCTGAGGGAGATGCACCCTTGTTGGTGTCAATCAGCCGGCTGGCCGACCAGAAAGGGTTTAATCTGTTGATTCCGGCGCTGTGGGAAACCCTGCGCAATAGCGATGCCCAGGTGGCCCTGCTCGGTTCCGGTGACACGAATCTGGCGGCGCAACTGCACCGCCTGGCCCGGGAGTACCCGACTCGGGTGGCCTTTGTGGAGGGCTACGACAACCTCCTCGCCCATCGGCTTGAAGCCGGTGGCGACGCCTTCCTGATGCCGTCGATCTTTGAACCCTGCGGGCTGAACCAGATCTACAGCCTGCGCTACGGCACTCTGCCGCTGGTGCGTGCAGTCGGTGGCCTCAACGACACCGTGACCCCTTTGGCCGAGGACGGCGCCAACGCCGGCCAGGCAACCGGCTTCATGTTTACCGACCCCACACCAGAGGCACTGATCGCCGAACTCAGCCACCTGTTGCGGGTTTATCGGGATCAGCCGGATATCTGGCTCGGCATGCAAAAAACCGCCATGAAACAGCGCTTTGAATGGAAAGCAGCAGCCGGAGACTACATCGCCTTGTATCGCAAGCTGTTAAAAGTACCACGGCACTGAGGGAGCAGCCGGGGGAAAGCAGGCTAAACGCCTGTCACCCCTGGCTGCGAATCGGTTTAAAGCCGAAATAGGCAAGTAAGGTCGCGATCAGCGCCATCGCCGCGGCAAACCAGAACACCACGCCAGAGCCCTGCCACAGCCAGCCTGCAATCAGATTGCCGCAAATCAGCCCGACCCCCATGCCGGTCGAGACATACAGGCCCTGACCGAACCCCTGCCGACTGGGCGGGAACAGGCGCCCGATCCGGTGAATCGCCACCGAATGCACCACACCGAACGTCAGGGCATGCATGCCCTGTATTGCTATTGCCAAAGCAAAACTCTGCTCCAGATTTGCCAGCAGCACCCAGCGCACCACAGTTATCCCGAGGGCGAACACAATCAGCAAGCGCTCACTGAACCGCTGAAACCAGCCGGCAATGAACAGAAACACCACAATTTCACAGATAGACCCGAAGCTGATCAGAAACCCGATGGTGGTGGCGGTGAAGCCCCGGTCTTTCAAAAACAGATCGAAGAAGGTGTTATAGGGTGCCAGGCCAAGCTGCCACAGAAACACCACCGCCATCAGCACCACAACCTGTGGCCAGTCAATAAAGGCGTTTTCCAGCCCTTTCGAGGCCTTGCGATCTTCCGCCCTGAGCCGGGTTTCCCTGGGAATCAGCCAGGTGGAGGCCCACATCAAAGCGCAGAGGATTGCGCCGATCACCGGCAGAATGGTCACCGGGTACCGGTCCAGCGCCGCGCCAAGGGTCCAGACGATAACGACATAGCCGGCCGACCCCCAGAGCCGGATCTGACCATAGCGGGAGCGGTCCTTACCCAGCATGTTCAGCGCCACGCCCTCCATCTGCGGCAATACCGCCGACATAAAGACGCCGAAGAGCCCGAACACGGTCAGATACCAGAAAAAACCACCGCTTTTCAGCGCCAGCAGATAAAACACGCCCATCAACACATAACCAATGCGAATCAGCGGCAGGCGCTGACCGGTGCGGTCGCTGATCAGCGTAAACAGAAAAGGCGCAAAAACATTCACCCCGAATACGGTCGCGACGATCACACCGATCTGCTGCGGCGTCAGACCCTGAGCCGTCAGATACCGCGCCAGATAAGGGGTAAAAACGCCGAACAGGGTGAAATAAACGGCGTACATCGGCGACAGCCGTCGCGATTTCTGAGCAAAACTCAGGGTGGTGATGTCGGTCATAAAATCCTTGCTGGGGAAAGAAACCGGTTTAAGGGCGGAAAAGTTATAGAGTAGATCAGGATGCAGGTTTTGCAGAACCGGTCGATTGCTTCAGCGCTTTCTGGCGGGCACGCCGCCGGGCAAAGAAGTCGGATATCAGTGCCGAGCATTCATCGGCCAGAACCCCGCCAGCCACCTCAATACGGTGATTATAAGGGCCGTTATCCAATAGCTGCAGATTGGAGACGACGGCCCCGCTCTTGGGCTCTGCCGCCCCGTATACCAGGCGTGCAATACGGCTGTGCACCAGCAAACCGGCGCACATGGTACAGGGTTCGACGGTCACATACAGCGTCGCCCCCGGCAAACGGTAGTTCCCAACGGCGAGACAAGCCTGTCGGATGGCCCGCATCTCGGCATGAGCGCTAGGGTCCAACCCGCCGATCGGGCTATTATAGCCAGTGGCGATGACCTTGCCATCCAGCACAACCACCGCACCCACCGGCACTTCACCCTCACCCGCCGCCAGCCTGGCCTGTTTCAAAGCCAGCTGCATTGCAGCGATGTCGTCAATATTATCCGCTTTTTGTCCTTCAACCACGAAACTCTCCCGCCAAACTAAAAAGGGCTGACCGGAGTACCGGGCCAGCCGGGTGCAAGAATACCAAACTTCCGGAGTGTATGCGGCACTGGCAGGAGCTGTACGGGCCCAGTTAATGGCGGAAAGAAGCAGTGGCCTATCGAGAGAATCTGGCAGCAAAACCCAGCAATCATGGTTACACTAAAGGCCGAATCGGAAGCCTACCCACCGACAGTGAAGACACCATGAGCGATCTCTCCAATGAGGCTGAAAGTCAATTCTTTGCCGACTTGAAAGTCTTGTCTGACAGCGCCTTCCCCAAGCAGTGTTCAACCTGTGGCCGCGTTTACGATTCTCCGGAAGATTTTTTCAGTCAATCCAGTGCGCCCACCTTCGGCAGTGGTCTGAAAGGAAGCCTGGATGAAGACGATGAGTCCATCGTTGAACTGTTTCGGAATTGCGAGTGCGGCTCGACTTTGATGGATTTCTTTATGGACCGCCGCGACAGTTCGCCCCGGGGTGTAAAACGGCGAACCGTGTTCGGGCGGTTACTGGATGCGCTTGAAAATAAAGGCCTGCCCCGGAACATCGCCCGGCAGGAACTGACCGGTGTTATGAACGGCAACCCGAGCAAGCGGCTGGAAGCGCTGGGTATCCAGTTGAAAACCAAGGGCAACTAGTGGTCCACAAAGAAACTAGTGGTGCAAAAAGAACAGACTGCTCAACTCGCCTGCCCCCGAACCCGATTAAAAGAACCGTGGCGAATCGCGGAAGGCGTCTGGCAGCCGACGATGGCCGGCGCCTGATGAATCAGCGCATCGTTCTCCAGCGCCGCCACCATGAACAGGGCAAAGTCGATTCGACGGGTCAGGTTGCTGGCCAGCAGCGGGTCGCCGACGTGGGGCGCCCAGACTGGCAAACCCTGGCTTTCGCCTTCTTCCAGACCGCTACCGCGTACCACCGTCCACCGGGTGTCGCTGGCAAAAATGCGCCGGCAGGCCTCAACCTGATCGTTTAAGTCCACCAGTCTGAGCAGCTGCACCACCCAACCTATAACCGCGAGCACCGCGATAAAGGTTCGCGAGTTCCTGTCCCGTTCGTCTCGGGTAATGTGCCAGCCACAGGAGAAGATCAGCCGCGCCGTTTTGGGTGCCAGGTCCATCACGGCCTGAGCCGTTCCGGTTGAGTATTGTTGCACACCCCAGGGCGCCAGCACCGTTAGCACGCCATCGCACCCGGCGACCGCCCTGCGAATAACATCCCGGTCATTGGTGTAGCCGGGCACAATGGTCATGCGATCCCGAAACCGGTCCAGCTTGCCGACACTTCGTTCCCGACAAACACCGACCACCTCATAGCCCTTATCGAGCGCGTGCTGCACCATATATTGGCCGAGCTTTCCAGATGCACCGACGATGCAAACCCTCTTCATTCTGCTTTCCTCATTCTGACGATGAAGCCGACTCAATCCGTTTGAGCGCCGCCAGCGACAGCCCGAGATCCCTCAGTTTGCGCAGCAGCCCATACAAGGCGGCCTGGTCGGCCACCGGGCATAACAGGCGGGTTTGATCGCGGCCATGACCCTGGTCGCAACAGCGTACCTCAGTCGCACCAAACCAACTGGCCCAGCGGGCATCCAGACGACCGTCGAGCCAAACCTCGTATAGAGCCGGGCCCGGCTTCCGGGCCGATTTATTGCCCGGCTGATGAACAGACTCGTTTGAACGGTTCATCCATACCCCTTTCAAGAACGGATCCAATTCGACGAACCCACTTTAACGAGCGGCTATGGCAGAAGGTAGATACTTAAGTAGTGTTTTGAGTAGAGTTATGAAGACTCAAGTTTCGGAGTTCGGTTTACCTTGGGGGTATTGGCCCGCGCCGGATACCGGGTATGCCTCTGTGGGGTCGGCGTGAACCCATCCATGGGGCCTAGACCGCAGCATCCCTGCTGCGGACTTCCCCACAGAGGCATACCCGGCACCCGGTGCTAGTCTCCCGAACGAACTCCGAAACTTGAGTTAAGAAACGTCAGTTTTCGGCGACAACTTCAGGGCAGTAGGCCAAGCGCCTGGGCCCGGGCAACGGCTTCAGTACGGCGTTGCACGCCCAGCTTGTCGAAAATGCGTCGGTTGTGGCCTTTCACAGTGCTCAGGGCGAGAAACAGACGGTCGCTAATGGCCTGGTTGGAATGGCCTTCGGCGATCAACGCCAGAACAACCCGCTCGCGCTGGCTTAACGTCTCGACCAGAGGCTGCACCGGGCTTATTGCTCGGTTGGAAGGCGCAGCTTCCATCAGGCTTTTCATGTAATCCGATTGCGAACCTGACCGGGATACCGACGCCAGCAATCTGGCCATAGGTAAGCCCTAGTCCAAAAACACTCTTTGATGGTTGCCGGGTTCGCCCAGTACCAGTGCGTCTCTTAGCCGTGCAGCGGCCCTATCGGGCTGCCCGGCCGCCTCAAACGCCAGCGCTTGCAGGATGCGAAGTTTGAGCTGTTCATCGGCCCACTCCCTGGTCAGGGCCTGTTCGTAGGCCTGGTTTAACAGGGTCAAGGCTGCCGACGCATCTTGACGAGACAGGGCCAGGCGCGCCTCGGCCAGTGGCAAGTCGTAGCCCTGCAACACTTCGGCAGCCGCGTCGCAGTCACCAGTCTGCACCAGCAGTCTAACCAACTCAGTGACAAGCTCAGGCATAACACCGGTATGGGCGTGCCGCAGTGCTACCTCGTGAACCCGCCTTAAGCGGGCGATGGCGCCCGGTACATCACCACGTGCCGCCACCAGTTTCGCCAGCAGAATATCGCAGGCCAATGTGCGATCCAGATAGGCAAACTGGCCGGCCAGCACCCTGGCCTTTCGGGCCTGATCATCGGCGGCGTCAAGCTCATTCCAGTGGTAATGCAGCTGTGCGAGGTTCAAATGCACTTCACAGTAAATGGGCCAGGGCGGGTCTGATGCCTGTTGCAACAATTGCCGGTAGGCGCATGCCGCCTCTGCCAGTTCATTGTTGGCGGCTTTCAGGCTGGCCAGCCCCAGCGTTGAGAAAAAGGTAATCACATAGTGACCAATCGCCTGACTGATGGCCAGCGCATCGGTATAGGCACGGAATGCAGCGGCCCTGTCGCCACCTAACTGCCGGGCATAGCCCAGCGTCCAGTTCGCAGCCGTAAGCACCGCCAGGTTAGCCGGGTGCAACATGGCCAGTGCTTCCCGGGAGTGGTGTTGAATGTCTTCCAGGCGATGCTGACTGACCGCGAGAAAAGCCCGAATCGCATGCGCGTGGCCGAGCAAGTCGCGCTGATCGTCGTTCAGGTCGGCGCCCTGCAACGCCTGTTCGGCAGACTGCAGACAGGGCTCAATCGGCTGCAGTTGGCCAATCATCATCAGCGCCGATGCCTGCATGATCCACAGCCCTGGCCGGGCCTGCTTTTCCGGTTCGGCCAGGGTCGTCAGCCAGTTCAGCACCGGCATCACCTCACCTCGCAAATGCAGCGGCAGCGCATCCCCCGCAACCCGACGCGCGGCCAGATCAATATCCCCGGCGGCCAGCGCCTGCTGGAACGCCTCCAGATGCCAGCCCTGTTGTTCAAACCAGTGACTGGCGCTGCGGTGCAGCTCAACCAGGCGCTGGTGTTGAATCTCATCGTCAGACTGTTGCAGCCGTTGGCGCAACAGATCGGCAAAGAGATGGTGATAGCGATACCAGTAGCGTTCGTTGTCCAAGGGTATTAAAAACAGGTTGGCGCGCTCGAGCCGGTCAAGCAATACACGGCTCGAGCCGGGCTCGGCCGCCAGAACGATATCGCACAGGGGGGCACAAAACCGATCAAGCACGGCCGTGTGTAACAGAAACTGCTGAATGTCATCGGGTTGGTCGTTCAGCACCTCTTTTAGCAGGTAATCCAGCACGAAATGGTGCCGCCCCGAGAATGCCGTCACCTGGGCGCTGAGTTCAGGTTCGCGCTGCAAAAACAAGGCCGCCAGTTGCAGCCCGGCGGCCCAGCCTTCCGTGCGCTGTTCAAGCACGGCAATATCCTCAGCCGGCAAATTCAAACCCATAGCCTGGGTCAGGAAAGCGACAGCCTCCTTTTGTGTGAAGCGCAAATCGGCCGCGCGCAGCTCGGTCAGGTGACCCCGGGCCCGCCATCGAGCCAGCGGCAATGCCGGGTCCTCGCGGGTAGCGATTAACAGATGACATTGTGCTGGTGCATGATCCAGCAGGAAAACCAGCGCTTCATCCACAGCGCTGGAATCCACGCGATGATAATCATCGAGCACCAGAGTAAAGAGCGACTTATGACGATACAGGTCGTTAACCAGAGCGGTCAGAATAACCTCTAAAGGCGGCGGTTGAGGCGCCTGAAACGCCGCCATTAAGCCCTCACCCACCTGTACCCCGATGTTTTTCAGTGCGGTGACCAGATACAACAGAAACCGGGGCAGGCTCGCATCCTGTTCATCCAGAGAGAGCCAGGCAACAGGCTGGCCAGCGTTCGCCGACCAGTCACTCACCAGCGTTGTCTTGCCGAAGCCGGCCGGTGCAGAGACCAGCGTCAGGCGTGAGCTGGCGCCCGCATCCAAGAGCTTAATCAGGCGTGGTCGCCCTACGGCATTGGCCCTGGGCGGCGGCACATATAACTTGGTGGTCAGAAGGGAAGCAGACATAACCTACAGATACCCCAAATCACACCGAAAAGGTAGCCTCAAAAGTCACTGGTGTTGCCAGCCTAGCCATTCACTCTTGCCCCATAGCTGCAGCAATGTCGCCTGTTCCTTAAGACGAGTGTTGTCACCTTAGGTAAGCGTACATAGTCTACAGTGGTTTTACAGCCACCGATCAAAATGGCAATGGCCATGAACACCAAACAACCACTGCAAGCGGGCGGTACCTTGCTCGACATAGACGGAGAGAACCGGGGAGGTGAATCATGAAAGCCAGTAATCAATCAGTACGGATCGAATGCGTAACCGGCGACATTGCCAACCAGCCGGACGCAGACGCCATCGTCAATGCCGCCAATGCGCAGTTACAAACCGGCGGTGGCGTGGCCGGGGCCATTCACTCGGCCGCAGGCCCGGGCCTGGCCGAAGAATGCCAGCCGATGGCACCGATCAAACCGGGCGAAGCGGTCATCAGCAGTGGTCACAACTTGCCCAACCCCTGGGTCATTCATTGCCTTGGCCCGGTTTACGGGGCGGATGAACCCGCCGACGA
>DASSWT010000200.1:0-4131 GCA_035704555.1 Saccharospirillum sp.
GTTGAGCATCCAGCCCTGGTCGATGGGGCTGGCCGTTGGCGCGTAGGTGACCATGGCCAGGTTGTTGCGCTCGTCCATCTCAAAGATGGTCAGGCCGGTGATGTCGCGGTCGGGCGAGACGAAGTCGACGTTGATCACCCACTGGTTGTCGCGGTACCACTGGCCGCTTAGGGTGGGCAGGCTTCTATCGAGCTTTACCGCCCGTGTTATTTCGGCCTGCAGCCGTAACTGGGGCGCGGCCCATTCGCCAATGAAGTAGACAATGGGCAATAACATCAGCCCCGGCAGTATCAGCCGTACCACCAACCCATAGGCACTGCGCGACGCCAGTTGAATAATCACCAGTTCACTGTTCTTGGCCATACCGGCCACCGAGAGCAGGGTACCGAGCAACACCATGGGGCCAATGAACTGGTAAACCTCCAGCGGCAGGCTGTAGAGCCGGTATAAAAACGCATCGAAGGGGGTGTAGGTCTCACTGCCGCGCCGGCTAATCTCATCGGCCACGCCCATGACCAGCAGCAAACCACCAATCGCTAATACAACAATGGCAATGAACACGGCTGTGCGTTTGAGGATATAGCGATTAAGAATCGAAAGCCCCATCAGCCAGGCCTCCGTATCAATACCAGGCCCAGCAAGGTGAGGGCGATCAGCAACCACCAGGGGCTGGCGATCAGCGGTAACTGGCCTTTCTCAACGGCGGTTTGCAGGGTTTGCTGGCTAAAGGTGAACACGATGTAGAGAACAATGCCCATGGCAATGGCGCCGACCTTGGCCTTACGGGGTTTCACCCGGGTGAGGGCCACGGCCCAAACTGCCAGCACCAGAATCAGCACTGCGGTTAGCGTGCGTTCTATCACTTCGCTGCGGTTGGTCTGGCTATCGCTTTGCCACAACACATCGGAACCATAGGCCTCGCGCGGGTTGCTCTGGGAACCGGAATCGGCCGTGGGGATGTACAGGGCGTAACTCTCGTAGTCAATGCGTTCGGTCTCGTCCGGGTCGAGACTGAAGACGGTTTGGCGGCCTGAAAACAGGGTTAAATACTGGCGTTGCTGCTCTAACTGAATACGGGCCGAAGGTGCGGTGTTTACCGAAATCCGGTCGCCGTCGACCTGGGCGACGAAGAGGTTCAGCAGGGATTCCTGAGCCGGGTTGGCCGAACGCGCATACAAGGTGGCGTCACGCTGGTTCAGCGAGAAAAACTCGCCGGGAGCGACGATGTCGGTCAGTGGCCGGTTCTGCTGGCTGAACAGATAGTCGGAAAGGCCACGCTCGGCCATGGGGGTGATGATGTGGGTAAAGGCCAGCATGATGAGCATGGCGGGTAAGGCCGTGTAGGCCAGCACCTTGCCCAGAATACCGGTGTCGGAAACGCCGATGGCATGCAGCACGGTGCGTTCGGAATCTTCACTGAGGCGGTTCAGGGTGGTCAGGGCGGCGAGAAAGTAGGCCGCAGGCAGCAGTTCAGGTAATAGGATGGGGAGCTGAAAACCGATGATGGCGACGATGGCCCAATCGGAATATTGCCCGGACACCACCCGGCCGAGGGTCTCACTCATTTCCCCGGCGATCAGCAACGCCATCAGGATGGCGGTAATCAGCGCAAAGGGTTTGATGATTTCTCGGCAGATGTACCAGGTAAACAATGTCGAATCCGAATGTGACGAGCTGGCCGGCAGTATAGCGGGTTAGAGGGCGTCACCCAATAAGCAACGCACCAGAGGAGTTGGTCTATTGTGGGAAGCCAGTCCCCTGGGTGACAGGGAGAATAAGTAACCGGTAAAGCTGACCTTTTGGCGGTGGTTTTATTCAGCGGCCCGGATGCGTCCAGTCGCCCAGGGGACTGGCCTCCCACGACTGATCCTTTACTCGTCTTTCCTGGAGCGAATGGCCATACGAATCAGCGCGATGAACAAAGCGGCGAAGCCGGCGAGTACCGTGGCCGCTATGGCGATCAGCGGGCGGTTCGGTTTTTCGGCATTGCTGGGAATGCGCGCTTCGGCGTCTTCATCGAGCAAATTGACGTCGCTCAGAGCAAAATTCTGTTGGGACAGTGCGCGAATTTCGCCCTGTAACTGGCTGGGTGTGGTGGTGATGACCATCTGGTTGCCATTCTGATCGAAAACCGTCTCCTCAATGCCTTCCAGAAACAGTTCGGCGGCGCCTTCGGCCGAGAGGCTTTCAAGTTGGGCAGTCAAGAAACGGGTGCCGTTGAGGAACAGCTCGTCGTTGGCTAGTTGATTGATCATCTGTACCTGGCTGTCGCCCAGTACCAGGGCTTCCCAGCTGGTTGGTTCTTCGAGACCGAGTGAATTGGCAATGCTCAGCGCCTGCTGCACACGGCGGCGCTCGCGCGCCAGGCTGGCTTCGGCACCGGCGAGTAGCTGGTCGTATTTCGACTGGGCAGACTCGATGCGGATGGCCTTGGTGGCGTTGATGTTGCCAATGGCTTCGCGCAAGGTCTGTTGTTCGGCCAGTACCAGCAGTTCATCAATAAAGGCTTTGGCCCGGCGAGGCTCGCTGCTGAGCAGGTTGACCGACAGGCTGTTCAGCGGGGTTTTTTCATCATCCGCCAATTGGTAGAACTCGTAGCGAACGGGGCCAACCGAGAGCGCATCGGCAACGCTTTGAATCTGGGAGAAGGCCTCTTCTTCAGACAGCGAAGCGAGGTCCTGTTCACCGCCCAGGTCCGACTGGCTATAGGCCTCTTCGATCAGGCTGAGTGAGCGCAGGTTGAGCAGGAAGCGCTGGCTCAGGTCATCGAGCGTCAGCGGGGCGATCTGTTGTGCCAGTAAAGGTTGCACGGCCTCGCGTGAGGGTTGGTTGACGATGGCCTCAACCCGGTATTGTTTGGGTAACAGAAGCGCGACGGCCACACCGATCACCGCGCCGAGCACGGTGATGCCGACGATCAGCGGCCACTGGGCAATCAGCCCGCGCAGCAGTTCACCGAGATCAATGGTGTCGTCTTCGATGTAGCGGGGCGGTGTGTGGTGCGGGTCAGATGAACTCATGTATTCCCTCTGTACAGCTCAAAAATGGCGCCCAGCCGGGTGGGTGGCTGATCGCTGTTTTACCGGTTGGCTAGTATCGGACTGCTGGCGCTGTATTGCCACACGACTGCCTAACCGCGGCAGTATACGGGACGCCAGAGGGGGAGCCAAGCGGGGCCGTGGCCGGGAAGGGGTTGGTCCCTCAATAAGGTGAACCACTACTCGGTTGTCACCGATGTTTAAAAAACGCCAGGGTACATTTTAAAAAAGACTGCAAGGAGGGCCTTTTGCAACCTATAATCGGGGCACATCTAAAACGGAGCACCTCATGACTGAACTGACCTGTTTTGGCGCTTACGACATCCGCGGTGAGCTGGGTGTGGAGCTGAATACGGACATTGCCTACAGGATTGGACGGGCGTTTGCAGCCTACCTGAACCCCAAAACCGTGGTCGTCGGAGGCGACGTGCGGGAAACCTCGCCGGAGCTGAAGCAAGCCTTCGCCGACGGGGTTCTGGATTTTGGGGCTAACGTGATCGACATTGGCTTGTGCGGCACTGAAGAGGTGTATTTTGCCACCAAGTACCTCAAGGCCGAGGGCGGCTGCATGGTGACCGCGAGCCACAACCCCATTAATTACAACGGCATGAAGATGGTGCGCGAGGATTCCAAGCCGATCTCGCGTGATACCGGCCTCGACGACATTCGCAAAATGGCCGAGACCGGTGAATATGGCGAAAAAGCCGCGAAACGCGGCACCCTGACCGAACAGGACAACAGCCAGGCCTACACCGAACACCTCATCGGCTACCTCGACCTGACCGACCTGCGTCCGACGCGGCTGGTCACCAATGCCGGCAATGGCGCCGCAGGCCCCTCGCTCGACCGCCTGGAAGCCGCCCTGAAAGCCAAGGGCGCACCGATCGAACTGATCAAGATCAACAACGAACCCGATGGCACCTTCCCCAACGGCATTCCCAACCCCCTGTTGCACGAGCAGCAGCCGGTGACCAGCAAGGCGGTTAAAGAGCACGGCGCCGATATGGGCATCGCCTGGGACGGTGACTTCGACCGCTGCTTCCTGTGGGATAACGAAGGCCAGTTTATCGAGGGCTACTACATCGTCGGCTTG
>DASSWT010000248.1:0-18565 GCA_035704555.1 Saccharospirillum sp.
GATTACCGCTCCTTGCTGAACGAACTGCTGTCGACGCTGCACCGCGTGGCTATTGCCCAGGCAGCCCCGGCGGCGCTCGATAACAGCAAGGGCGATCGCGACGCCATAGCGGCACTGGCGGCCCAGGCGCAGGCTGAAGACGTTCATTTGTTTTACCAGATTGGCACCATGGCGGCCAAAGACCTGGCGCTGGCGCCGAGTGAACGGGCCGGCTTTGAAATGGCCCTGTTGCGCATGCTGGCGTTCAGCCCGAGCCCGGCGCGCCATGTAGAGTCATTGCCGGCGCTGGAAAGCCGCGTCAGTGCAGAGCCGGCTGAAGCGCCCCCAAAGCCGGAGCCAGCTCCGACGACCCGTTCCGACGAGCCGGCGACTCCGACCGCTGAAATACCGGCCCCCCAGTCCGCTCCGGTTGAAACGGCCGCTGAAACAGCTGAGCCGGCTCCGGCGCCTGCCGCAGAGGCCCAGCCCAGCCCCAGTGAGCGCGACGACGACCCGGCGCCCTGGGAAGATGTCGATGAAGATAACGTCGATAGAGAACCCGCCCCGCGCCCGGTCGCCGAGGTGCTTGCTGACCAGGCTTTAGTTACGCCGCCTGCGCCGGTAAAAGAACCGGTGCCGGAGACTGCACCGCAGGCCGCAGAGCATAGCCAGCCCGAACCTGTCGAGGCTCCGGTCCAGACTGAAGAGGCGGTTCAGGCTGACACTGCGGTGGAAGACGCCGTAGCCCAAGCACCTGCTGAACCCGCGCAACACAGCGAGCTGCTGACTCCGGAACAGTCGGAAACCCCGGAACAGCCAGAAAGCCCGGCAGAACCCGAGCCCCGGGCAGAGGTTGCTCACGACCCGAACCAGTTGATTCACCCGGAAACCAACCCGGCCCGCTGGCCGGACACCAACCGGGAAGCCGATCCGGTCTTCTGGTGGCAGGTGACGTTGCACAAGCTAGGGCTCTCGGGCATGACCAAGACCCTCTTTGCCCACTCAACCTGGGCCGGGTTCGACAATAACCGGCTGCAGCTGGTGATTTCGGATAACTATCGAAAATTGATGAATGAGACCCATATAGAAAGACTGATGGCGGTGTTGGGTGATTTCTTGCCGGGCGTAACCGGACTCGACTATCAGTTCGGGGTGGCCGAACAAACGCCCCAGGCCTGGTTCGACCGGCTGCACAACGCCGCCTATGACATGGCGGTAAGCGCCCTGAACCAGGACCCGTTCGTACAGTCACTGGTTTCCCGCTATGAAGGGAACCTGCAGGCCGATACGGTGAAACCCGCGTACAGCCCGTTGCCGTCGGTTTCCTGAAACAAATTGGCGCGGGCGGCCGTGGCATTCACTGAACAGGCGTCAGCCTCTCGTATTTTTTGATGGCCAAACACACAGGGTGGCCAGTAACACTGACAACAGGAGCCTTGAGCGATGATGAAAGGTGGCATGGGAAACCTGATGAAACAGGCCCAGAAGATGCAGGAAGACATGAAGCGCATGCAGGAAGAAGTGGCACGCGCTGAGGTAACCGGGGAATCTGGTGCTGGCCTGGTGAAAGTCACCATGAATGGCCGTCACGACGTGAAAAAGGTCGCGCTCGACGAATCGGTCATGCAGGAAGACAAAGAGTTGCTGGAAGATTTGCTGGCCGCGGCCGTGAACGATGCTGTGCGCAAGGTGGAAGCCCTGAGCCAGGAGAAAATGTCGTCCGCTACCGCCGGTATGCAGTTACCCCCCGGCTTCAAGATGCCGTTCTGATACCACGAGGTCTGGCATGGCGTACAGCCCGCTTACCGAACAACTGATGGACGCCTTGCAGGTGCTGCCTGGCGTTGGCTCACGCTCGGCCGAGCGCATGACACTGCACTTGCTGGAGCGGGACCGTGATGGCGCGCTGATGCTGTCGCAGGCACTGCAACGCGCGCTCGATGGCGTCACCCACTGCGACCGGTGCCGGGTTTTGACCGAGCAGCCAGTGTGCGACCTGTGCCAGGATGCCGACCGTGACCACAGTCGACTGTGCGTAGTCGAAACCCCGCAAGACCGCGAAGCGATAGAGGTTTCCGGTGGCTACCAGGGTGATTACTTTGTGCTGCAGGGGCACCTGTCGCCCATCGATGGCATCGGGCCCGAAGAGCTGGGCGTGCCTTTGTTGCTGGAGCGGGTGAAGAGCGGCACCATTCAGGAAGTGATACTGGCCACCAATGCGTCGATGGAAGGGGAGGCCACGGCGCATTATCTGACCGAGCAGCTGCAGCCGTTGAAGGTAGAAGTCTCCCGCATTGCCCGGGGTATTCCGGTCGGTTCCGAGTTTGGCCGGATCGACAGCCACAGCCTGTCGCAGGCGCTGCAGGATCGCAAAACACTGGGTTTTGAACATGATTGAACACTACCATTGGGTAGACAACAACGAAGCGCTCAACCTGGCTTGCGAGCGCTGGGCAAGCACGACGGTTCTGGCGATGGACACCGAGTTTGTGCGTACAGAAACCTTTTTCGCCAAGCTGGGGCTGATTCAGGTCGGGCTGGAGGGCGAAGTCTGGCTGATTGATCCGCTGGCGATCGATGACTGGCAAGCCTTCGCCGCCGTGCTCGAAAACCCGGCGATCATCAAGGTATTCCATTCGCTGTCGGAAGACGCCGAAGTGCTGTTTAACGGCACCGGTGCCCGGGTGGCGCCGGTCTTTGATACCCAGATCGCTGCGGCGTTGCTGGGTAATGACCTGCAGATGGGCTTTGCCCGGGCGGTTGAAGCGGAACTCGGCGAAAACCTACCCAAAGACGCCACCCGCTCCAATTGGCTGCTGCGCCCGCTCGGTGAAGAGCAGTGCCAGTATGCGGCGGCCGATGTGTTCTGGCTCGAACAACTGTATCAGCGCTACGCGCCCCGCTTGCAGGAACAGGACCGGTTCGACTGGGTGCTGGAAGACAGCCAGCGTGCCGCGCTCGACAGCTTCCCGCCCAGCCCGGAACAGTATTACCTGAAACTGCGCGGCGCCTGGAAGCTCAAGGGAACCCGCTTGTACTGCCTGCAGCAACTGGCGCAATGGCGTGAACAACAGGCCCGGGAGCAGGACGTAAACCGGTCGCGCATTCTGTCGGACGCCGAGATTATTCAGATCGCCCAGGCCATGCCCACGCAACGCAGTGCCGTGGCCGGGTTAAAGGGCCTGCACCCGCGCAAGGTTCGGTTGTATGCCGATGCGGTGGTCGACATCGTACGCCGCTGCAGCGAGGCGAGCCGCGAACTCTGGCCGGAACGTCTGGCCGGGCCGTTACCGGCCGATCAGGCGGCGCTGTACAAATCGGTGAAAGACCTGATCGCCGACCTGGCTCAGGAAGCCTCGGTACCGCAGGAAGTGCTCGCCCGGCGAAAGCCGCTGGAGCAACTGGTGCGCAGCGGCTGCTACACCGGCGATTACCAATGGCCGGAAATGATGACCGGCTGGCGCAAACCACTGCTGTTAGACCCGCTGACCCGTCTGCTGGAGGAGCACCACCGTGAAGCCAACGAGTGAACGGGTGCTGGCCAGCATTTATCGGTCGTCAGCTCGCCAGGACATGTATCTCTATGTCTCCAGGCATGAAGGCCTGGCCAGGGTGCCCGAAGCCTTGCGTGAACGCTTCGGCACGCCCTTGCCGGTGATGGATTTACTGCTGACGCCGGCGCGCTCGCTGGCACGGGTGGATGTAAACAAGGTTATGACCAAGATCGTTGAACAGGGCTATTACCTGCAAATGCCGCCGCCCCGCGAAGAGGGCATGCTCGACCTGTACCGGGAGCCAACAACGCCGGTGCACCCACGCTGATGGCTGCCCAACCTTTCTGGAAACGTAAAACGCTGGCCGAGATGTCGACCGAGGAGTGGGAATCACTCTGCGACGGGTGCGCCAAGTGCTGCCTGCAGAAACTGGAAGACGAAGACAACGGTGAGGTGTTCTATACCCGCGTGGTGTGCCAGTATCTGTCGGACAGTTGCCGTTGTACGGTCTACCAGGAGCGGCAGAAGAAAGTACCCAACTGCGTCTGGTTGAAACCGGAAGATGTAGACCAGTTCTTCTGGCTGCCAAGTACCTGTGCCTACCGGCTGGTTGCCGAGGGCAAGGATCTGCCGGAATGGCACCCATTGCGGGCTCACGACAGTCAGCGCATTCATGCGGTCGATGCCTCGGTGCTGCATCTGCAGCCGGTGCGGGACAATGAAGTGCCGGAAGAAGACTGGGAAGACTACATCATCGATAATGTGTAGCCATTAACCTCGATTTTTTGGAATTCGACTAACTCATGATTTATCAAGACATCTACTGGACGGCTGCCGTTGCCTACGGCTTGGGTGTGATTGGCTTCTGGCTGGTCGTATGGCGGATTGGCCGCTTTCTGCCGTGGCGGCCACTGCGCTGGTGGATCACCTGGATCTACCTGTGCATTGTGCTAACCCCCTGGCAGGGCACCGAGCCGGAGCCCTATTACGCGCCGGCGATTATTGTGGCCGCCTTCGATTTTATGGATGTGGGGCTGCAGGCCAGCCTGAACATTCTGATGCCCATGCTGCAGGCGATGGTGCTGGGTACCCTGGTGATCGTGATTCTCGGTATCGTTTTGCGCCTACGCAGTATGAAACAGGCAGATCAGGCGCCACCGGAAGCTTAAAGTGTAAAAACACCGTCAAGTCTGTTATATCTACACGCCGTTTGACTGGTTTCCGGTTCTATTCGGGGTCGCTCACAGATTCATGATACCGCTGCGCGGGCCGATAGGGCCGGGCAGGGGATTCCACAATTAATACCCGTAGTGGTTGGTAAGGAGTAGGCATGGCCCTTCATATTTTCGTTCTGATCGCCGTAATGCTGATGTCGGGCGTTTTTGGTGGTTTGGTCAATTATTACATGCTGTCCCAGTACGACCCGGATACCACCAGCCTGCCGCGCAGTCTGGTGGTGGGCATCGGGGCCGCCTTTCTGGTGCCGGTGGTACTGGCCCTGGTCAACAGCGACCTGATCGCCCAGAGCCAGGAAGACTCAAGCCGGTTTCTGATTTTCACCGGGTTCTGCCTGATCGCGGCCATTGCCAGCCGCTTCGTGGTGACCAGCGTGTCCGACAAGATTCTGGCAGAAGCCAGAACCGCCCGACAGCAAGCCGACCGCGTCATGCACGAGCTGTATCTGGTTCAGGCTGAAATCAAGCCGCTGATCGAAGCCGAAACCGAAGACGACCAGCCGGTGCCCACCGAGGCACTGACACCGGATGAAGAGCTGGACGTCACCACCGCCCAGGTGCTGAAAACCCTGGGCAATGGCCGTTATATCTTCCGTTCGCTGCAGGGGTTGTGCGACGAAACCGATGCCAGCGAAGGCACCATGATCAAAACCCTCGACATCATGGTCGCCCGCAACCTGGCTGGCCGCATCATGGGCAAACACGGCATTCGCTGGCACATCACCGAAGCCGGCCGCCGCATGCTGGCAAGAATGGGGTAAGACCACCAGTGGTTAGTGTCATGAGTTAGAAATTCGCAGAATAATCCGGTTAGGTGCTTTCACTTACCTTGGTGCCTAAGCGGACTGTCGGGTACATCTACTGGAGGCACGCTGTAAATACGTCCCTGTAAGCTCGGAGACCGCATCCTTGCGGTCTAACGGCCCCCAGTAGATGCACCCAACAGTCCTTGGTTAGTGTGTGGTTAAATCAACACGAATTTCTAACTCATGACACTAACTGTCTCAAGTTTCGGAGTTCGCCTCATGAGACTAGCACCGGGTGCCGGGTATGCCTCTGTGGGGAAGTCCGCAACATGGATGTTGCGGCCTAGGCCCCATGGACGGGTTTACGCCGACCCCACAGAGGCATACCCGGTATCCGGTGCGGGCCAACGCCTTCAAGGTAAACCGAACTCCGAAACTTGAGTATCTGTGTACCTAAGCTGTCACCTGGCCTGTTGATTGCTACCTAGCAGTATAACGACACTTGTCGGCGACCAGACCGGTAAAGAACGGCAAGAAGTCGCCGATGATATAGCCATGGAAACCTTTGGATGACATCTATGCTGGGACACTCAGGTCGGCCACGCCTAACCGGTGCGCGTGTATTTGGCGTGGTATTGGGGTTGGTGCTCGCCTTTTTGGTACCGACGCAGGCGGAAACGCCGCCCGAAACGGCCGCCAGTGATGTCCGGATACTGATCGATATTTCCGGCAGTATGCGCGACACCGACCCCCAGAATCGCCGGACACCGGCGATTAATCTGCTGATCGACGCCATTCCCGATGGCGCTACGGCCGGGATCTGGAGTTTTGGTCGCTACGTTAACCTGCTGATGCCTCACGACCCGGTCACCTCTGACTGGCGTGCCCGGGCGCGACAGCAGGTGAGTGAATTGCGCGCCATTGCCCAGCGCACCAACCTGGGTGCCGCCCTTGACGATGCCGCCTACGATTTTGGTTTCTCCACTTACAGCCCGCCGACCGATGTCATTCTGATCACCGATGGCCAGGTCGATATCGCCCCCAATACCGATGTGAACCGGGTCGAGCGCGACCGCATTCTGGATACCGTGATTCCCCGTTTTGCCGCCGCTGGTGCCCGCATTCACACGCTGGCGCTGGGCGATGCCGCCGATGCCGGCTTGCTGGAACAGATGGCGAGCCAGACCGGGGGCGTTTTCGCCGAAGTTCGGCAGCCGGCTGATATGCAGTCGTTTATCGTTCGGGTGTTGAATGCTGTTCGCCCCGGAAATGAACTGCCTTTCGACGGGCGCGAATTTACCGTGGATGACCAGGTAACCGAACTGACCGCTATGGTCATCCACGACGATGGCGAAGTTCAATTGCGCCAGCCCGATGGCACCCTGAATTCAGTGGTTTCACCCGGCCAGCAACGCTGGCTGGCGGGGGAGGGTTATACCCTGGTCACCATCGACAACCCGCAGCCAGGCCGCTGGGAGGTGCTCGGTGACATCAGTGACGACAGCCGCATTCAGGTGGTGTCTGACGTCAACCTGTACTGGACGCAACCGTCCGGGTCGGTTGTGTTGCAGAGCCAGCCGCTGATACTGGAATTGGGCGTTGCCGATGCGTCCGGCGAAGCAGTACCCGATGCGCTGATTGAGGTCATGACGCCCCAACTGCGCATTAATGGCAGCCGGGTCGATGGCCTGCGCTGGGATGGCCGGCAACTGCGGGCCCAGGTGCCCAACACCTATGGTGATGCGGACATCGAACTGGAAGTGACGCTCGATGGCGGCACCTTTCAACGCCAGATTCGCAAAACGGTCGTGAGCCGACCTTCACTGCTGTCGGAATTGCTGGTGACCGATAACGGCATTCAGTGGCGTCTTTACCCGGCTGACCGCGGGCTTATGTTTGAACAGGTCGCCCTGGAAGCCCGGATCGAAGGCCCGGTGAGTCGTGACGAGGCTTTTCAAACCCACGCCAGCGGGTACTTCTACATGAACCTGCCCGGAAACCTGCCAGAGGGTGACTATACGCTGACACTGACCGGTGAAGCCGAGATTAACTCCCGGCAGGTGTCCGAGTTTGGGGTTGCTCCGATCGAGCTCGCCTTGCCCTTGCCGGCAGACTGGCCCCGCATTCTCAACCCCGAAGCCGTGCCCGTAGAACCGATGGCCATGCCCGAGCCGGAGCCGGAACCTGAGTCGGCCTTTATTAAGGAACCAATGCCCGAGTTTGAAGAGCTGAGCGCACAGACGCCCGTGGCTATGAACCCGACGGAATCCGAGCCGATGGCAGACATGCCACCGCCAAAGCAAGGCGACCCGATTCCCTGGTTGCGGTATTTCCTGTTCAGTTTGCCAGGGCTGCTGGTGTTGGTCGCGTTCTTCCTGTTATACCGGCGCCTCGACCAGCGCAGCAAGGGTGAGGCGGAAGATTTGCTCGCCGAAGACCAGGGCATGGCCGACGAAGCGCTGACCGAGCTGGACGATCTGGAACTGACGGCCGGTCTCGATGAAGCCAGCATGGACGGCGGCTTGGATGACATGCGGGCGACTCCGGACGACGACCAGGACGCCCCGGTCATCGACGATGTGTTCGACGCCGATGAACAGGAACCCTCGCCCCCGGGGAGCACCGAAGCACCGAGAGTCAGCATGGAGGACAGCCTGGATACCCGCTCACTGGACGAAGATGTCTGGGGTGAGCTGGACAGCGAGCCCGATCCGCTCGATACCGATGATGACGATGACCTGTTCGACATCAGCAACCTGGAAGATGGCTTGTCTGACCTCGAAAATCTGAACCTCGATGAAGACGACGAGTTCGATGGTACCGATGACGACCCCAAACGCTGAGGCCAGGCATAATTTGTCGTGACCGGGCAGGGCGGGTCATAATCGGCTTGAACTTCAAACGGGTAGCCTCCCATGTGCGAATTGCTTGGCATGAGTGCCAATGTGCCCACCGACATCTGCTTCAGTTTTACCGGGCTGGTGCGTCGCGGTGGAGATACCGGGCCGCACCGGGATGGCTGGGGCATCGCCTTTTATGAACATGGCGGCGTGCGCGAGTTCAAAGACTACCTGCCCAGTTCCGATTCGGCCATTGCCCAGTTTCTGCGCGACTACCCGATCAAAAGCCGTATTGTCGTCAGCCACATTCGCCAGGCGAATGTCGGGGCGATACGGCTGGAGAATACCCATCCGTTTCAGCGTGAACTCTGGGGCCGCGCCTGGACTTACGCCCACAATGGCCAGTTGGATAACCCCGATCAGCTGAACTGTGACCGCTTTCAGCCGATTGGCACCACCGACAGCGAACGAGCGTTCTGCTGGTTGCTCGATGGCCTGCAAAAGGCGTTTGACGCCCCGCCGGATCAGGCCACCTGGGCTGCCTTTGTGGCCGAGCGGGCCGAGCAACTGAACGCCATGGGTGTGTTCAATCTGTTGTTGTCAGACGGCCATGCTCTGCTAGCCTTTTGTTCAACGAAATTGTGCTGGATCACCCGGCGGGCGCCTTTCGGCGTGGCCCATCTGACGGACGAGGATGTGACCGTCGATTTTTCAGCGGTTACGACCGAAAAAGACATCGTGACCGTCATCGCAACGCGCCCGCTGACCGACAACGAAGCCTGGCAGATCATGGAGCCGGGCGAATGCCGGTTGTTTGTCGATGGTGAGAGCCCCTGGGAAACCCACACCCGGCCCCCGAACCGAGCCCGGGATGAGGCAACACCCGACCCTGGGGCATAGCACCCTGGTTTACATGCCGGTTACCGCCTTCGTGTCACAGATGGGTTATTAACTGTGCGCTTTATTCATTAAAGAGTTGAATTCAGGTCGGTAAAAAAGGGACAATCGAATCAGGAAATAAAACAAACGTTTGAATGAGGCGCGGCGCCTTTGCCACTGACTGGCCAGGCTGGCCACTACCCGCGTATTCGGCGTTTATTCAACGAGTTTTACAATAAGAACACGATAGGAGTGTCCATGAGCGACGTTTATACCCATACGCAGTACCCCGGTGGAATGAAAGCCACGGTCGACCCGGAAGCCTTTGACACTGTGCTCGATCTGTTCGACCAGAAAACCAAAGAGTTTGCCGACAAGCCAGCCTACACCTGCATGGGCCACACCCTCACCTATGGGGATATCGACCGCCTGTCGGGCAACTTTGCCGCCTACTTGCAGAACGAGACCGACTTGCAGCCCGGCGACCGCATTGCGGTGCAGCTGCCCAACATTCTGCAATACCCGATTGCCGTGTTCGGCGCCCTGCGGGCCGGTCTGGTCGTGGTTAATACCAACCCGCTGTACACCGACCGTGAACTCGAACACCAGATGAACGACTCCGGCGCCAAGGCACTGGTGGTCTACGCCGGTATGGCCGCCCAAGCGATTCGGGTACAGCCGAAAACGCCGATCAAGCGCATTATTGCTACTGAAATTGCCGATATGCACCCCGGTTTGAAGCGGGTTCTGGTCAATACCGTGGTCAAAAAGGTCAAGAAAATGGTGCCGGCTTACGACGCCAGCAAAGTCACCAGCTTCCGCGATACGCTGAAAAAGGGCAGCACCAAAACCTATAAGCGCGTCGCAACCCCGCACGACGAAACCATTATTCTGCAGTACACCGGCGGTACTACCGGTGTGGCCAAAGGCGCCATGCTGACCAACCGCAACCTGATCGCCAACATGCTGCAGTGCTACGAGTTCTTCAAACTCACGCTGAAAGACGGCCAGGAAACCTTTGTTGCGCCGCTGCCGCTGTACCACATCTATGCGTTTACCGTGAACTGCATGACCATCATGCTCACCGGTAACCACAACCTGCTGATTCCGAACCCGCGTGACATCCCCGGCTTTGTCAAAGAGCTGGGCAAGCACCGGTTTACCGGTTTTGCCGGTCTGAACACCCTGTTTGTGGCGCTGATGAACAATGAAGACTTCAAGAAAGTCGACTTCAGTGCCCTGAAACTGACCATTTCTGGTGGTATGGCGCTGACGCAAACGGCGGCTGAGCGCTGGGAAGAAATTACCGGCTGCCCGATCTCGGAAGGCTACGGCCTGACTGAAACTTCACCGGTGATTTCCTTTAACCCGGCGGGCTACCAGCAGCTGGGCACCATCGGTATTCCGGC
The DNA here is from genome assembly GCA_035704555.1 of Saccharospirillum sp. Lineage (GTDB taxonomy): Bacteria > Pseudomonadota > Gammaproteobacteria > Pseudomonadales > Natronospirillaceae > Saccharospirillum. The sequence continues at coordinate 10,583 of DASSWT010000248.1, forward strand.
GCCGGGCACTGAAGTGCGCATCGCGGATGACGACGGCAAGATCCTTGGTTTCGATGAATCCGGCGAGCTGCAGGTGCGTGGCCCGCAGGTGATGAAAGGCTACTGGAACCGCCCGGACGATACCGCGAAATCGATCGATGAAGACGGCTTCTTCAAAACCGGCGACATTGCCGTGTTGCAGAAAGATGGCTACCTGAAGATCGTGGACCGCAAGAAGGACATGATTGTGGTGTCTGGCTTCAATGTCTACCCGAACGAAATCGAAGAAGTGCTGACGCGTCACCCGAAAGTCGTCGAATGCGCGGCAGTGGGCGTGCCCAGTGAGAAAACCGGCGAGGCGGTCAAGGTCTTTGTGGTCACCAACGGCCCGGTTGAAGAAAAAGAGCTGTCTGACTTCTGCCGCGAAAGCCTGACGGCCTACAAAGTGCCGAAGCAGTTCGTGTTCCGCGATGAACTGCCGAAAACCAATGTTGGTAAGGTGCTGCGTCGGGAGTTGAGAGACGCCGACAGTTAAGATTAGAAACCAGAAGAGAACCCTCTCCCCAGCCCTCTCCCGTGGGACGGGAGAGGGAGCCACTTGCTGGTTTAATGTAACCAGTGCCAATCGCTCATGCCACTGAACAGTCCTCTCTCCACCACCGGGGGAGAGAGCTAGAGAGAGGGGGACGGCGTAGTCGTTAGTTCGTCGAATATAATCAGTGCCCTTTGATCCAACCGGCAGGATGCCTATAATGCCGTCCCTTTTGGCAGACAGGTCATGGCATGCCGTCCAGCGCAGTATCCAACACGGAATTCACTCCCGATCAGGTTGTTCAGAACCTGTCGCAGTGTCTTGTCCGTGACCGGCATTACCTGACACAACGCTGTAAAACCTGGCGTCAGCAACTCAAGAAAGGGGAGGCGTCGCCTTCCCTGGTTGCCGCCATCGAAAAAGCCTTTACCCGCTCCCGTGAGGGGTTTGCCGCGCGCGAGCTGCGTGTTCCCGAGATTCGACTGAACGAGACCCTGCCGGTTTCGGAGCGGGCCGATGATATTCTTGCCGCCATTACCGAACATCAGGTGGTGGTGATCGCCGGTGAAACCGGGTCGGGCAAAACGACGCAGATTCCCAAATTATGTTTGCGGGCTGGCCTGGGCCGGGCCGGGGTGATTGGTCATACCCAGCCACGGCGGTTGGCGGCGCGTTCGGTTGCGGACCGGCTGTCTGAAGAATTGAACGTCGAACTTGGCCAGCAGGTGGGGTATCAGGTTCGCTTTACCGACCAGTCCAGTGACGACACCCTGATCAAACTGATGACCGACGGCATTTTGCTGAACGAAATTCAGCAGGATCCGTTTCTCAATAAATACGACACCCTGATCATCGACGAAGCCCACGAACGCAGCCTGAACATCGACTTTTTGCTGGGCTATCTGAAGCAGTTGCTGCCGCGCCGGCCGGATCTGAAGCTGATCATCACCTCCGCGACCATTGATGTTGAACGGTTCTCGGAGCATTTCAGCCAGGCACCGGTGATCGAAGTCGCCGGTCGCAGTTACCCGGTTGAACATCTGTACCGGCCGATGAGTCCGGAAGAAGACGATTACGCATCAGACCTGCCCAACGCCGTACTCAATGCCATTGAAGAGATCGAGCAGCGTGAACGCGCTGGTCAGACCGCCCACACCGGCGGTGATGTGCTGGTGTTTTTACCGGGCGAGCGGGAGATTCGTGAAACTTTCAATACGCTGAAGCGCGCCCAGTTACGGCATACCGAATTGCTGCCGCTGTACGCCCGTTTAAGCGCCAGCGAACAACAACGCATTTTCGCCAGCCACAGTGGCCGGCGCATTGTGTTGTCGACCAACGTTGCCGAAACCTCGCTGACGGTGCCGGGCATTCACTATGTGATAGACAGTGGCCTGGTGCGTATCAGCCGGTACAGTTACCGCTCCAAGATCCAGCGCCTGCCGATCGAGCCGATATCCCAGGCTTCGGCCAACCAGCGGGCAGGGCGGTGCGGTCGTATCGCGCCCGGGCTGTGCATTCGGCTTTATGACGAAGAGGAATTCCAGCAGCGCCCGGCCTTTACCGACCCGGAAATTCTGCGCACCAACCTGGCCTCGGTGATCTTGCAAATGCTGCACATGCGCCTGGGCAAGGTCGAGGATTTTCCGTTTCTGGAGCCGCCCGACAGCCGGATGATTCGCGACGGCTACACCCTGCTGACGGAACTGGCGGCGGTAACCGACAAAGGGCATCTGACGCCGCTGGGTAAAGAACTGGCGCGCCTGCCGGTCGACCCGCGCCTGGGGCGGATGGTGATCGAAGCCAACCGCCAGAAATCATTGAGCGAAGTGCTGGTGATCGCGGCGGCGCTGTCGATTCCCGACCCGCGCGAGCGCCCGCAGGACAAACAACAGGCGGCCACCGAAAAGCACGCCCAGGATAAAGACAAGGACTCGGATTTTCTGGCCTTCTGGAACCTCTGGCAACGCTATGAAGAACAGCGCCAGGAGCTGAGCCAGGGGCAGTTGCGCAAATTCTGCAAGACGCAGTTTCTGAACTATATGCGCATGCGCGAGTGGCGTGATATTCACCGCCAGTTGCACTTGCTGGCGAAATCGCTCGGGTTTCGCCTGAACGATCAGGCCGCCAGTTACGAGCAGGTGCATAAGGCGCTGGCCTCGGGCCTGCTGTCGCAAATTGCGACCTACAAGGAAGACAAGATTTACACCGCCGCCCGGGGTCGCCAGTGTCGCATTCACCCGTCGTCGGCGCTGTCGCGCAAGGGCCCCAAGTGGCTGGTTGCCGCCGAACTGGTGGAAACCACCCAGGTGTTCGCCCGCACCGTTGCCCGCATTGAACCGGCCTGGCTGGAACCGCTGGCGATGCATCTGGTCAAGCGTAACTACAGCGACCCGCATTGGGAGAAAAAACGCGGCCAGGTCGTCGCCAAAGAAACGCTGATGCTCTATGGCCTGCCCATTGTGGCGCAGCGCCCGGTGCATTTCGGGGTAATTGACCCGGCACTGGCCCGGGAGATATTTATTCGCTCGGCACTGGTCGAAGGCGAGTTTCAGACCAAAGCGCCGTTCTTTGAGCGCAACCGGGCCATGCTGGCCGAGGTGACCGGCCTGGAAGACAAGGCCCGCCGCCGCGATATCCTGGTTGATGATGACCAGTTGGTGGCGTTTTACGATCAGCGTATTCCCGCCGACATCGTCAACGCCGCCGGCTTTCACGCCTGGCTCAAACAACAGCCGAAGGATGTCCTCGATCTGACGCCAGAAGCGTTGATGCAGCATTCGGCCGATCAGGTCACTGAGCAGCAGTATCCGGATTTCATCACCGTCGGGCGCATGAAATTGCCGCTGAAATATCAGTTTGAACCGGGCACCGAGGCCGATGGCGTCACCATGACCGTACCGGCCGGTGCCCTGGCGCAACTGCCGGCCGGTCGGCTGGAATGGCTGGTGCCAGGAATGCTGCGCGATAAAATCATCGCGCTGATCAAAGCATTGCCCAAGTCTTATCGGCGTAACTTCGTGCCAGTTCCGGATTTTGCCGATGCCCTGATGAACAGCCTGGCGCCGGACGACACGCCGCTGACCAAAGCCATTGGCGAGCGCCTGTTCCGCATGACTGGCCTGCGCGTCCCTCAGGAAGAATGGCAACCCGATAAACTCGAAGCGCACCACCGTTTCCGCTTCGAGGTGGTTGATGATGCCGGCAAAGTCATTGCCTCGGGGCGTGACCTCGATGCCCTGAAATCACCGGCCAACGCCCAGGCCGCCAAAGACCGGGCGAGTGCGACCCAACCCGAGGCCGATAAGACGGGGCCGACGCATTACACCGACTGGTCGTTTGATGATTTACCCGAGGTTGAGCATCGCATTCAGGCGGGCATTCACATCGATGTGTTTCCGGCACTGGTGGACAAAGTCAACGCGGTCGCGGTTGAGTCGTTTACCCAGCAACCCTGGGCTGAACAACAGCATCGTCAGGGCCTGCTGCGCCTGGCCTGGTTTCAGCTGGAACAGCCGCTGGGTTACCTGGCCAAGCGCCTGCCGGCGTTCAAGGAAAGCGCTTTGCTGTTCGCGCCCTATGGCAAAGCCGAGCCATTGCGCCAGGATCTGCTCTGGGCAACGCTGGCTCGGACTCTGGACCGGGGTGGTAAGCTGCCGCGCACCCGGTCGGAATTCGCGACCTGGGTTGAAGCCGGCCGGGGTGATCTGGTCGAGCAGGGCGAGCAGCTGGCGCGCCAGGTGCACGACGTGCTGCACCGCCACCACCAGGTACGTAAACAATTGAAAGGACGCGTGACCTTTGCCACAGCCTTCCTATACGCTGATGTCGCAGCGCAGTTGGACCAACTCGTGTATCCGGGTTTTATCAGCGCCACACCGGCTGAATGGTTTACCGAGTTGCCCCGCTATCTGGATGGGGCCGACCGGCGCCTGAACCGGGCCGGGGGCATTCCCGCCCGGGAGCAGTTCTGGGTGGATGAGCTGGCCGGCTTCTGGCAACGTTACCAGAGCAAGCAGCGCACGCTGGACGAGCAGCAGATGGTCAGCCCGGCACTGACCGAGTTTCGCTGGTTGCTGGAAGAGTATCGGGTCTCGCTGTTCGCACAAACGCTGGGAACCCGGGTGCCGGTCTCGGCAAAACGACTGGAAAAACAATGGCAACAGGTACTTGCTGAATGAAGCATGGCATCAAGGAATATCGGCTGAAAGTGCCGACCTGGCAGGGCGGCCAGCTGTTTGTTCGTCAGTTTCTACCGGAAGCGCCGCAGGCGCTGGTTGTGCTGTTACACGGCCTTGGCAACAAGGGCGACGTTTTCTGCCACCAGGGCCATGGACTGGCACACTTTCTGGCCGATATGGGCCTGCACTGCCTGGTACCGGATCTGATCGGCCATGGCCAAAGCTGGCCACACCTGAGTCGGCGCCTCGACCACGACGCCAATCTGATTATCCGCGAAGACCTGCCCCGGCTGATGGCCGAAGCCCGTCGCCAGGCCGATGGCCTGCCGATCTTTCTGGTAGGCCAGGGTTTTGGCGGTGTGCTGCTGGCCTCAGCCTATGCCCGTGAACCGGGCGTCCGCCCCGGCGTGCTGGGCATGATTCATCTGGGCACAAGGCGTAATGCAACGCTGGGTGGGGTTCGTCATTCCACGCTGAGTCGCCTGATTACCGAGACGATATTGCCAACCCTGGGTGCGATTAAAGGCGCGATTCCGATGCGCTGGCTGGGCAAAGGCCCGGAACCGGAATACCTGACTCTCTACCGGGATTTCCTGCACTGGTCCAACGGCCCCTGGGTGTCGAATGATGACACCCATTTCGATTATTCAGCCGCCGCCCAACACCTCAACTGGCCCCCGAGTCTCTATCTGGCCCGTCGCAACGGCGGCTACACCGACCACGTAGCCGATGTTCGGGAATTCATGCGTGAACTGGGCACCCACAACGGCCGCCTCTGGGTGCTGGGCAAGCGCGACGGCAATCTGCGCAACTACAGCGCTCAATCCATGCTGATTCACGACGACGCCTGGGTAGACCACTTCCCCGTCCTGCTCGACTGGATCAACGAACGCCTCCGCCAACTCCCAAAGGGCGTGCGAATCCGCCACCTGGTGTCGGTGGATAGCTCCAGTTAGTTTCATAGCCCGAGCAATTGGCACAAGTCTTATTTAACCGACCAACCAAATGCTCCCTCTCCCGTCCCACTGGAGAGGGCTGGGGAGAGGGTACTCTTCTGGTTTTTCCGCATTCCAATTGAAACCATTATAGTAACGGCTGCGCCGTCCCCCTCTCTCTAACTCTCTCCCCCAAAGGTGGAGAGAGGACTGGTATGTGCCGCGGCACGAGCGATACCACTGGCAGCAACTATGAAGAGCCAGAATCCGACCCAGAATAAGCGTCCCGAACCTTCTGATAGGCCGAGCGGGTGGCTGTGGGGGAGAAGCCTTCCGGGACCTTGTCGCGCAGGAAGAATGAGAACGCGAGGATGCCGGCGACCCATTCGTACAGGGCCGGGGGGATGTCCTGGCCGGTGTTGAGGCGGGTGAGGATGTTGACCAGGTCTTCATCCTGATAGATGGGTACATTGTGTTCTTTGGCCAGCGCTACGATGGCATCGGCCATCTCGTCGGTGCCCAGCGCGCTGACGATGGGGGTTTTCTGGCCCTTGTATTCGAGGGCTGCGGCCTTGTTGCCGGGTTTTTGATCGGTCATGTGCGCACGTCCACCAGGGGTTTGAATTGATCGGGCTCCGGCGTGGTCTTCTTCGGCGGCATGCCGTGTCGGGTTTGCAGGGCGCGCTCGCCGAGGCCCTGGGTCCACTGTTCGAGGGTGTCCAGATGGCTGTTGATGATGCTCAGCGTGCCTTGATCCTGCGACCAGAAAATGACATCCGTGTGTTCCGGCGTCCAGTGCAAGTCGGCACAGAGTGGCGCCAGCGGCGGCAGTTCGAAAAACAGCCGGAACCGGAACGGCCGCTTGCCCGGCGTGTCTTCACCGGTATCTTCAGCCTCGGGCTTCTCCTGCCACCATTCCATATTCAGCCAGTGATTCGGGCCCAGCCAGAGCAGTGGAATACTCAGTTGCTGAACGGGCGGGGCATCGGGATTGGCCAGAGCGCCAAGAGCCTGCTGGACAGCATTGTTCTGGGTCTTGCCCTGCAGGCTTTCCAGCAAGGTTCTTAGCTGCAGCAGCGGCTGTAGATCGTCCTGTTTGATGGGGGTGCCACCCCCCTGATTCTGCACCGTGACACCGGGCGCGTAGCCCGGGGCTGGCGTATTGAGCATTCGCTGCGCCTGCTGGGCCAGGGCCTGTTGCAGACTGGCCGGGTGTTGCTGAATGCGGCTGTCGAGCACGGCCAGCCATTGTGACAACCGGACCTCTACCGGGATTGTCTGCATCGGGTCGCTACCGGCCGGAGCGGCGGTGCCGGGAGGCGGAGGTAAGGTGATAAAACGGCTGGGCGCCAGTAACGGATCCTGAGGCGTAGCGGTCGGGTTCAGATTACCGGTTATGGCGCCCGGCTGACTTGGTGTAGCTGTAGGGTTTGAGATCTGGCCTGAAGTCACCGTCTGGGCAGGCCGTACCTGTGGAGCAGACCCAGCCGTGGCGGTTTGCAGCGTCGCCATGGCCGACTGAAGTGGTGCCTGAGTCTGAGGTATTAAGACCACTGCCACACGCAGAGATGCAGGAGCAGTTTGACTCTGCTCAGCGGGCGTACGCTGCGATGTAGCCACTGTACTCTGGGCAAGGGGAGCCCGTTCGGTTGCTGTAGTTTGAAAGACCAGCGCCGTTCCAGCGGGCAACGCGGGGGCGCCAGCGGGAAGCGGAATCAATACTGCAGTTGCTCCGGCCCCGGCTAGGGTGGGTGCAGAGCCTGCTGCATTACCGGGTAGGGCTGGACCCGCTGAATTCAGTGAAGCAATGGCCTGCAACAAGGGCGTTAGCGGTGCCGTGCTAATCGGGCTGGCTATATTACCCGCTGGACTCGCCGAAGGCGCTGGTTGTGCGGCTGTATTATTAGTCGCTGGCTGCGCAGCTGACGGTATAAGGGGCGTTGCCGACAGGTTGGTCACGGGCGGCTGCAACCGGGCCAGCGGGCTGAAGACCTGCATCCACTGAGCCACGGTCTGCGCCGACAGCGCAGGTTTCTGACTCAGCCACTGAACCAGCGCCTGTAATTCAGGGGCATCGCCGGCCAGGGCCTGTAATGCCGGAAAGGCAGGCGGCGCGGGCATCTGAGTGGTATGCGCCCGCGGCAATGAATGCGCCTGCCAGAACTGCAGCGACGCCTGCATCATACGGTTCAGTTGCGCGGTGTCGACCTGAGGCAATACCCGCAACTGATTCTCCGGTGTCGCTTCCACCATCAGCACCGTACCCGGCGGGAAGGCACGCTCACTCTGCACCCGAACCCACTGTTGATTGAGTGACAACACCAGGTCATACAGCGGCTTGTCGCGACTGCCCATCACC
>DASSWT010000266.1:0-2787 GCA_035704555.1 Saccharospirillum sp.
CCCGGACAACACTGCGTTGCCAACTCAGGCACTGCGTCCGTGCACCAATACGGTACACTGTGCGTCACTCTTTGGGACGCGACTATCGATGTACGAACTCACCCCCTTTTTCATTGCCCTGCTGCTCTCGACTGGCCTGCTGGCTGGCATTATCAACGTTATGGCCGGCGGGGGCTCGAACCTGACCCTGCCCGCTCTAATGGCCATGGGTATGCCCGCCGATGTGGCCAACGCCACCAACCGGGTTGGGGTCTTTCTGCAGGGTGTTGTGGGTTTACGCGGCTTTCACGCCAAAGGCAGACTGGATACCGAAGACAGCAAAGCCATTCTGATCCCAATGATGGTCGGTGGCGCCGTCGGTGCCGCCTGCGCCTCATTCCTGCCCAATACCCTGCTAAAACCCATTCTGCTGATCACCATGATTACTCTGGCGGTGATCATGCTGGTTCGACCGAGCATCGTGATTCCCGGCCCCGATGAACAGCCCTATACCGTCAAACAGCGCCCCCATGCACGCTGGGGTCTGTTTTTAACCGGAGTCTATGGCGGGTTTGTACAGGCAGGCGTCGGCTTCCTACTGATCGCCGCCGTGGCAGGTGCCCTGCGCTACGATCTGGTGAAAGCCAATGCCTACAAATTGCTCGGCACCATCGCCTTTACCACGGTGTCGCTGGTGATTTTTATTGCCCGCGGCCAGGTCGCCTGGGTACCGGGGCTGGTACTGGCGGTGGGCACCATGATCGGTGCCCAGCTGGGCGTGCACCTGGCCATCAACGTCAGCCAGCGAACCATGAAGTGGTTCCTGCTGATTATGACATTGGCCGCCAGTGCGGCGGCCGTCTGGCTGTAAGGCCGGCTGCCAAGCGGGCTTTTTCACGGCTTATTGATGCAGTTGTTGCAAATACGCCAGGGTATCTTCAAACCCGGGCGACCGGTTGCGCAAGCGAACTGAAAAAGAGGCAACAGTGCCGTTGTGGTTCACGCCTTCGTACCGGTGCGTCTGCACCGGCACCCCAGCATCACGATAAGCCTCAGCCAGGTTGGGCAAATTGCGGGGGCGCACAATGGTGTCGTCGAGGCCATCAATCAGCAGGGCTGGCGGGTCATCGGCACTGACAAAATTGATCGGCTGAGTGTCGGGAATACCATCCTTCCCGCCAAACAGGTCGATTAAATCCGGGTCCGACAGCGGCAGAAAATCGTAGGGGCCAGACAGCCCAACCCAGGCTCGAATAATCGACCGGTCGACACCGGCGTTTTCCAGATAGTGCTCATCCAGTGCCAGCAAGGCGGCAATGTGGGCACCGGCAGAGTGCCCGATCAGCACCAGTCCATTGTCGTCCAACCCCTCAGAGACTGCCCATTCCACCACGGCAGCGCCATCCTCAACAAAGGCCGGGAACTCCACGTCCGGGTACAGCCGGTAATCCGGAATCACCACCCGATAGCCCGCGTCACTCAGTGCCTGAGCCACAAAGCGATAACCGCCCTTGTAACCCTCCTGCCAGGAACCACCATAAAAGAAAATCAGCGTGGGGGCGCCGGCTTCCGGTTCGGTGGGGTGGTAAAAGTCGAGCGTCTGGCGTGGCTGTTCGCCATAGGCAATGTCGGCGGTGCGTTCATAGCCGTCGTGAGGCGTGATCAGATTGAGCGCCGGCAAAGCGCAACCACTCAACAAAAGAGTTAGAGGAACTAGCCAAAAAAAAGGCCGGTACCGCCAGGTACTGGCCAGAGCATGAAGAAACATCAAGGGGAACCTGAAATTGCATATCTACCCTAGTCTACGCTGTCTGGACGAATCCGGATGCGCATTCGGGTGCTAAATCTCAAGTTTCGGAGTTCGCTTTGGTGACCAGCGGCGGCTGCCGGGGGTGCCCCTGTGGGGAAGTCCGCAGCAGGGATGCTGCGGTCTAGGCCCGAGACGTCGGACCGCCATGGATAGATCCACGCCGACCCCACAGGGGTACTCCCGGTAGCCGGGGCGGACCACTGCCACTCAACTGTCTCCGAACTTCGAAACTTGAATTAAATCACCATCAAGTCCATAAAACGATGCACCGGGGTCTTTTTCAGACGGTCAGCGTCTTTGCACAGGGCAAAGATTTCCGCCGTGCGAGACGCCGGGAAACGCGTCGCCAAATTGGCCCGGAACTTCTGCTCCAGCAACGGAATGCCTTCAGCACGACGGCGACGGTGACCGATGGGGTATTCCACCGCAATCTGATCGGTACTGCTGCCATCCTTGAAGAAAACCTGAATGGCATTGGCGATGGAGCGTTTGTCCGGCGCGAGGTAATCGGCGCTGTAGCGTTTGTCTTCAACGATCTCCATTTTCTCACGCAACACGTCGATTTCCGGGTGGGCAGCGTGGAAATCATCTTCGTATTGTTCAGCCACCAGATTGCCAAACAACAACGGCACAGCGGCCATGTATTGCAGGCAATGGTCACGGTCGGCAGCGTTGGCCAGCGGGCCCACCTTGCTGATGATACGAATGGCCGATTCGTGAGTGGTGATCACAATACGGTCGATCTCATCAATGCGGTCCTTCACCTGCGGATGCAAGGTAACGGCAGCCTCGGCAGCCGTTTGCGCATGGAATTCGGCCGGGAAGCTGATCTTGAACAGAATCTGCTCCATCACATAACTGCCGTATTCGCGTTGGAATTTAAACGACCGGTCGGCCTCGGGCTTAACCTGCTGGTCCTTATTGGTCTTGCTGAACAGCACGTCGTAAAAACCCCACTGCGGCGCCGTCAGCGCCCCCGGTATGCCCATTTCACCGCG
>DASSWT010000326.1:0-4724 GCA_035704555.1 Saccharospirillum sp.
GTGCGCGTACAGGCCGATATCATGCGGGTTGCGACCCGTGAGTTCTCTGAAAAAGGCCTCTCTGGCGCGCGCATCGACGAGATCGCTGAAAAAACAAAAACATCTAAGCGGATGATTTATTATTACTTTAAAGACAAAGAAACGCTGTATTTGAAGGCGCTGGAACGCTCCTATCAGCAAGTGAGACAGCAGGAAGGGGAACTGGAGCTCGATCATCTGGAGCCGATACAGGCACTGAGTAAACTGGTCGCCTTTACCTTTGAGCACCACATTAAAAACCCGGATTTCATTCGCATGGTGATGATCGAGAACATTCATCACGGTCGTTTCATCGAGCAATCCGAACTGATTCAATCACTCAACGCCGGTGCGGTGGATGAACTGCAAAAAGTCTATCGTCGTGGTCTGGAAGCCGATCAGTTCCGGCCCGGTCTGGAAGCGCTGGAGTTGCACTGGCTGATCAGTGCGCTGTCGTTCTTCAATGTCTCCAACCGCTACACCTTCTCGCGAATTTTCAACTGGGACCAGAACGCAGCGTCCAACCAGGAAAAGCTCGCCAGCCATGTGATCGATATGGTCTTGCGGTATGTTGTGAAGCCTGAATTGATGGCGGACTGAGCGCGACCGGTTAACCGGACAGCCAACACCGCCATTCTGCACACAACCTCCAGGGTGATTTACCTTCATGCAAGACATTTCCGTTTTTAACGTCATTGTTCCGATTTTTATGGTGATCGGCATCGGCTACCTGGCCGTGCGTACGGATCTGATGCCTAAATCCGTGATTCCGGGCATGGGCCGTTTCGTGCTGTATTTTTGCTTGCCAGCGCTGATTTTTACCACTCTGACCACCACGTCGATCGTCACCGCCATCACCCCCTATTATCTGATTGCCTATGGCGCGGGGTCGCTGCTGGCGTATCTGCTCGGCTTTGCCTTTTCAAAAGGGCTGTCAAAATCCACGACCTCGGAAGCCGGTTTGAACGCGCTCGGCATGAGCCTGAGCAACAGTGCTTTTGTCGGCTACCCGGTATTGCTGCAGGTGTTTGGTACCCTGCCTGCTGCTGCGTTTACCATGACCTTGCTGGTCGAAAATCTACTGATCATGCCGTTGGCGTTAATGGTGCTTGAACTGTCGCGCGCCTTGTCTGGAGGGGGCAGTGCTCGCCAGGTGGTCAGCAGTTTTGTGCGCCGCCTGGTAACACAACCTATCTTGCTGGCCATTGTAGCGGGCAGCCTGTTCAGCCTGACTGGGTTCGGGTTGCCGGAAGTCGTGTTGAGCGGTCTGGATTTTCTGGCCAATGCGTCGGCGGGTGTGGCGTTGTTTGTTATTGGCGGCTCGCTGGTGGGCATCAGCATCAAAGGGGATGTCTGGAAAATCAGTTGGGTAACAGTAGGCAAGCTGTGCATTCACCCTTTGCTGGTCGCTTTGATGATCTGGCTGTTGCCGCCGTTTGACCGTCAGTTACAAATCATCGCAATCCTGATCGCCTCCATGCCCATGCTGAGCATCTACCCTGTTATCGCAGGCAATTATCTCGACCCCGCCCGCTACGCGGCCACGTTGGTCGTAGCGACGCTGATGTCCTTCGTTTCAATCTCAATCGTGCTCGCTCTTCTTTTTTGAGAGGAAAGTTAAGAGCTGCGAGCTGCGAGCTACGAGTAAAAGACAACCCCAAAGTCAAAAAACTAACAGCTCGCGGCTCGTAGCTCATAGCTTTCCTTTCACGGCCACGCCGCGAACGTCGTATCTTCACTCGGCGCCTGCTTGCGAATTTTTCGGCGCCAGGTACCCGGTGCGTCGATCATGTGCCGTTTGAAAAAACGATTGAAATAGGCCGGGTCTTTAAAGCCCAGTCCGTAAGCCACTTCGGCGACCGACAAGGGCGAATGCGCCAGGCGCTGACACGCCTCGCTGATCAGTTTGCGTTGAATAATCATGTTCGGTGTCTGGCCAACGTCCTTGTGCGTTGCGAATTCGAGCCGTCGCTCACTGACACCCATGTGCCGGGTGTAATCCGACACCTTCCAGTGATCGCGAAAATGCAGTTCGATCAGCCCCAGAAACCGTTGAAATAACGTTGAGCGAATCAAATCAGTTTCCGGTGCGATTGACTGTTCGGCATGCTGGCGATGTATGAGTGCCAGCAGGGTTGTTAACTGGGCAGCAACCACGGTTTGGGCGCCCGGTTCGTTATCGGACAGTTCAGCACGAATGGCGCTGAAGCAGGGCGATAATCGCTCCAGCAACGCATCGTCAGTCAGTGGCAGTTCGTGCAAGGCATCGGCCATCGAACGGAATGGAACCTGCGCATCGAGCGTGCGACTGACCGCAGGAATCAACCAGTCTTCCGACACCGTTAACAGCACACCATGACTGCCTGCGGCAAAGTCACACCCGAGCATCATACCGGCCGGTGCCCACAGCAAGGTGGGTGCCACAAGCTCAAGATGTTCCCCTTTGAAACGCACCTTCCCACGGCCAGACAACAGCAAGATGCACTGGGCGAAATGGCGCCACTCCTGTTTAGGGGCGGTCCAGGTCAGGGCGGTTCTCGGGTAGGTGATGTCCACCAGGTCCAGGTGCCGCTGTATCGGCTGTTGCAGCGCTGAATCGTTCATTAATTAATCTCTTTTTAGAGATAATGTACAATTTTTTGTTGTAAAAGTGCAATGCAAAGCGGTTCCACCCTGTTCTGCTTTTGACTATCGTTCTGTCATCAAAGCTAGGGAGGCTCTTGTGAATTGTTCAGAGCCTCACCGGAATCGCTTCGATCCCATAAAAAAATAACTCGAGGATCGCACCATGTTTGACGTTGCCATGCTGGTTAATAACCAGCCGACGCCCGCACACAATAACCGTGTGTTTGAATGCAAAAATCCGATCACCGGTGAGGTCGTCACCCGGGCAGCAGCAGCCAATGTTGCCGATGCACGTGCCGCTGCCGATGCCGCCGCAGAAGCCTTTCCTGTCTGGTCTGAAATGTCGCCGAACGAACGCCGAACCGTGTTGCTGAAAGCTGCCGACTGCCTGGCCGCGAAAGCAGACCAGGCGGCGCAAACGGTGATGCAGGAAATGGGTGCGACGCCGATGTGGGGTGGTTTTAACATTCACCTGGCGTCCTCCATGTTGCGAGAAGCCGCTGCCATGACGACGCAACTGACCGGTGAAATTGTACCCTCCGATGTGCCCGGCATGACGGCAATGGCCGTGCGCCAACCGGTGGGTGTTGTGCTGGGTATCGCACCCTGGAATGCGCCTATTATTTTAGGCGTTCGATCCATCGCCATGCCGCTGGCCTGTGGCAACACGGTGGTATTCAAAGCCTCGGAAATTTGCCCGGCGACGCATCAGCTGATTGTTGAAGCACTGGTCGAAGCCGGTGCGCCGGCCGGTGTCATTAACATGGTAACCAACGCCCCTGAAGACGCGCCCGACATTGTCAAAGCACTGATCGAACACCCGGCCATACGCCGTGTGAACTTCACCGGCTCTACCCGGGTGGGTCGCATTATCGCCCGGTTGTGCGCGGAACAACTGAAGCCCGTCTTGCTCGAGCTCGGTGGCAAGGCGCCCATGGTGGTGCTGGATGATGCCAATGTCGATGCCGCAGTAAACGCAGCGGCCTTTGGTGCCTACATGAACCAGGGCCAAATCTGCATGTCGACTGAACGGCTGATCGTGACACCGGGTATTGCCGACGAATTTGTCGACAAACTGGCCGCCAAAGTTCAAACCATCAAAGCAGCTGCGCCTGAATCGCAATCTGAAATTCTGGGGGCGGTGGTTAATCAGGCCGCGCTGGATCGTCTCAACCGCCTGATCGCCGATGCGGAAAAGAAAGGCGGACAGATTTTGGCCGGCGGGCAATCGGATTCGGTGTTGATGGACGCCACTTTGATCGATGGCGTGACGCGTTCAATGCAAGTCTACAAAGAAGAATCTTTCGGACCGCTGTTGTCGATCATTCGCGCTCAGGATGAAGAAGACGCCATTCGCATTGCCAACGACAGTGACTATGGCTTGTCATCAGCGGTGTTCAGTCAGGATTACAACCGCGCCATGGCGGTAGCAAAACGCATCGACAGCGGCATCTGCCACATCAACAGCCCTACCGTTCAGGACGAAGCCCAAATGCCTTTTGGCGGCGTTAAAGACAGTGGCTATGGCCGTTTTGGCAGCAAGGCCGCCATTGCCGAATTTACAGAACTTCGCTGGGTAACCAACCAGGCTGGCGACCGGCATTACCCGTTCTAGTTTTAAACCCTAATTAAAAAATACATTTTAAGTACGGCTCACTCCGGTGGGCCAGTTGCAAGACCAAAACAACGATAAAAAAAGAGGAACGACCCATGAAACTCAAGACTCTGTCCACTCTGGTGGGCGCTGTTTCCCTGGCCGGTGCGGCCGTATTTTCCGGTTCTGCTCTGGCAGAAGACACCATTCGCATTGGTGCGGCAGCCCCCAAAACCGGCCCATTGGCTGGCGGCGCTGCCGTGACCTACTGGCCCAACGTTGAGCTGTGGGCGCACCAGGTTAATGAACGCGGCGGGATTCTTCTGAGCGACGGCGAGCGTCACCCCGTTGAAATCATCGAATACGATGACCGCACCAACCCGACCGAAACCATTCGCGCGGTTCAGCGTCTGGCGACCAGCGACGGTGTTGATTTCATCATCCCGCCTTATGGCACCGGCATGGCATTGGCGACAGCGCCAATCTT
>DASSWT010000060.1:0-2448 GCA_035704555.1 Saccharospirillum sp.
CAGACCGGTACCTGCAACGCCTCGCACCGGGCGTGCATGGCCTTGTATACGGGCGTATCCGGCGATTCAGTCAATACATCGTAACTGCTAACCGAACGGACCGGGCTGTGATCCATACCGCTCCAGAACGCTTCGGCGGCCTCGCCGAAGCCAATAAAACAGAGCTTGAGATCGGTTGTGTTCATGGTCTTCTCCCTCGTCTGTCCAGACAACAATCAACGTTCCCAGTACAGCCGCATCGGGTTGTCGATCAGCAGTTTTTGCTGCAGTGCTTCGGTAGGTGCAATGTGCGGAATCACATCCACCAATTGACCGTCGTCGGGAACATGTGACGACATATTCGGATGCGGCCAGTCGGTACCCCAGAGCACACGATCCGGAAAAGTTTCCACCAGCTTGCGGGCGAACGGAATCACATCGGTGTAGGGCGGTCCGTCGATGGTCAGGCGTTCCGGGCAGCTGACTTTGGTCCAGATATTGGGGTTGTCGGCGAGCAAGCTCACGAAGGATGCAAACTCGGCACTGTCGACGCCCTTGCTGACATCGGGACGGCCCATGTGGTCGACCACAATGGTGGTGTCGAACTTGGCCAGCAATGGCTTCAAACCTTCAAGATCAGGCGCTTCAAAATAAACCACAATGTGCCAGCCAAAGGGTTTGATCTTCTCGGCGATTTCCAGAAAATCTTCCCAGGGCGTGGTGTCAACCAGGCGCTTGACGAAATTGAATCGAACACCGCGAACACCGGCCTCGTCCATCTTTTTCAATTCTTCGTGAGTCACTTCTTTGCCCACAAAAGCAATGCCACGCGCCTTGTCGCCAGCGGTAAGCAGTGCATCGACCAGTGCGTCGTTATTCTTGCCGTGGCAAGAAGCCTGTACGATCACATTGCGGCTAAACCCTAAATGGTCGCGCAGCGCAAACAATTGGTCTTTACCGGCATCACAAGGCGTGTATTTACGCTCTGGGGCATAAGGAAATTTATCAGCCGGGCCAAACACATGACAGTGCGCATCAACTGCACCCGCTGGCGCTTTATAATCGGGCTTTTTCGGATTCGGATGGAACGGCAAATAGCCTTCACTCATGGTCATAGTCTGATCTCCTGACGGCGGCGTTCGCTGGCAGCCGTGGTTGTTCGGGTGGCACGGGTTCGGGTCGGACGCTGCCTTTCCAAACGGGGTCGGGCGGAGTGCCGCCCACTCAATACATCCCTGTAGCCTTGATCGCAGCGGTCCCTGCTGCGAACACCCCCTTATTGGAAAGCCAGCGCCCAACCCTTGGCCAGGTGGTTAAATGAAGACCCGGCCGTCCATTAACTTACGAGCGGTGCGCAGAATCGCTGCGCTTTCAACGTCGCCTTGGGCATCCCGCTTCAGTACTACTGTCGTTTCACCGATTGGATGCTCTATCGCCATGGTATCACCGGATAGTTCGGCCACTTCGTTTGCAACGCTGTGTTCAATGGCAGCAGCGGTTGCAACGGATACTGCGCCCAGCACGCCAATGGATGCGTGGCAACGGTGCGGAATAAAGGTACGTGTCGACAGCACACCGCCCTTGGTTGGCGCGCTGACCAGCGTCATCTTCGGCACGGTTTTATCGGTTACATCGCCAAGGTTCATCAGGTACCCGGCCTGCAAGCGAATCTTCTCCAGACGCGCTTTTAACGTTTCGTTCGCTTCAAGCTCTTCTCGGGTTTCCGTGCCGGTGATGTCGAAATCACGGGCGCGCAGAATCACGCAGGGCATGCCGTTGTCTATGCAGGTGATGCGGGTGCCTTCGACAGTGTCGTAGGGGTTGCCCGTAGGTAGCAATGCACCACAGCTTGAACCGGCGGTGTCCTTAAAGGTTATTAACACCGGTGCCGAAGTTCCGGGTACGCCATCGATGGCGGCATCGCCGTCATAGTTGACCTGGCCGCCGGGTGTCATCACCCGGGCGACGGCGACCTGACCGGTGTTGACCATAAAAATTCGCACGTCGGTTTCATCGCCGGTGGCGTCGACCAGCCCGCGCTCAAGGGCGAAGGGGCCGACACCGGCCAACATGTTGCCGCAGTTCTGGGCATCGGAAACCAGTGCCTGGTCGACATAGACCTGCAGAAACAGGTATTCAACGTCGCAGTCGTCGCGTTCGGATTTTTTGACCACGGCCACCTTCGACGTCAACGGGTCGGCGCCGCCCATGCCGTCAATCTGGCGCGGATCGGGTGAGCCCATCACGCGCAACAGGGCAGCGTCGCGTTTGGCGGTATCGTCGGGCAAATCATCGGCCAGAAAGTAGCCGCCCTTGGAGGTGCCACCACGCATCCACATGCAGGCGATATCAGACATATTTCAGGCCCTTTTCAGCAAGCCGTTCGCGCATGTTGTAAATGTCGAGACCGAGTTCACCGGCGGCCAGTCGCTGACGCTTGGCTTCTTCATTGGCCATGCGCTGGCGCGA
>DASSWT010000071.1:0-10869 GCA_035704555.1 Saccharospirillum sp.
TGTCCGCCTCGGCGCCCGGTTGATGAAGGTCGCTCTGGACTTTGCCAGTCGTCATTACCACTGGTGTTATCTGGAAACAATGGGTGGTATGACTCAGGCTGCTTCCCTGTACCGGCGTTCCGGCTTCATCCGGCTGCCGCAACCTGTTGGACATACCGTTCACAATGCGTGCGATCACTGGTATATTAAAGAACTCGACAACCATGCATAACATGCCGATTTCGCGGTGAGTTAGCCGGGTCATCCCTTTCCCATTGCGCGCATCTGACTACCCGGGGCCCGGAGCTACAATATGGATATTAAACTGTGCTAGAAACCCGTTGCCGGAGTATGAACCCCGGCTCTCTCTATTGCTTTACCAGTTGCGGTCACTGCAGTATCTGGCCTTGGTTCCTCCGGCCGGTGTTATTAATCCTAACGTTGGGCTTGCTGGCGTCTGTTGCCCGGGCAGAGCAGCCGATGGCACCGCTGATCGAGCTGACCCAGTCGGAAGTTGAGAATCTCGGCCCTCAGGTACTGATTTTGCCGGATGAAAGCGGCCGCTTGTCGCCCTTTGATATTCTGCAACCCGACTACGCCAGTCAGTGGAAGCAACATAATGCTCAGACCATTAGCCGGGGCTACGACGATACGCCTTTCTGGATACAATTTCGGCTGAATGCAGCCCAGTCGATTCATAAAGAATGGCACCTGGTACTGTCCAATCCATTGCTCGACTATGTCGATGTCTATCAGGTGTTTGGCGACAGTGGCCCAAGGCTCATCTATCGCTCTGGGGTGCAGCGCCCTAACCAGAGCCGTATTGAAGATCATCGCTATTTTATTATACCGGTCGAGGTCTATGGCCCGACGACCTATCTGATGCGGATAGCAACGTCGCCCGCGGCTCAGGTGCCTCTGCATGCCTACCCCAGCGATGAGTTCTGGTCGCCGTTACTCAAGGCCGACATTGGTAACTGGCTGTTTTACGGGGTGTTGCTGGCGATGGTGCTGTACAACGCCTTTCTGTACACCACGGTGCGTGACATCAGCTATCTGTTCTATGTGCTCTTTATCTCCAGTTTCGGGCTGCTGCAGCTGTCTCTTGATGGGTATCTGGCACAGTATCTCTGGCCGCCCGATCTGATATACCACTATGAATACAATTTCTGGATTACGCAGGCCACGGTTACCTTTGGCTGCTTCTTTGTGGTTCATTTCTTAAACCTCAGGCAAACCTCCCGTGCACACCTCTTGTCACTCTACGGCATGATTGCCCTGCAAGCGGTAGCGGCGGTGTTGCTGGTTACCATCGATCTGGACTGGTTTGCGCGTCTCTATGCACCGACCCTTTTGCTGTTTTTGGCGCTGGCAATTTCAGCCGGTATCCGGGCCTGGCGCCTGGGGTTTATGGCCGCCAAGTTTTTTGTACTGGCCTGGGTGCTGTTCGCACTGGGTAACGGTGTTTTCCTGCTGGGACGTTTAGTGGGCGTGGAGGCACCGTTGCCCCCCAATCTGGCCTCCAAACTGGGCTCTTTTGCCGAGGCCATGTTGTTGAGTTTTGCACTGGCCTATCGGATTCGCCTGTTGCGGGATGAGCAGGAGCGCCAGCGCATGCGGGTTGAGGCCCAGAGTCAGTTTCTGGCTCAGATCAGCCATGAAATCCGAACGCCGTTGAACGGTGTTCTGGGAATGACTGAAGTCTTGTCCCGAACGCAGCTGGATAACGAACAGCGCGGCTATGTCGACACCATTCAGGGTTCGGGCAGCTCTTTGCTGGCGCTGATCAACGACATTCTCGACTATTCTAAAATCGAAGCGGGCAAAATGGCATTTCGACGGGAACCGGTGGATGTGCACCAGCTGGTCCAGCAACAGATCAAGTTGTTCCTGTCACAGGCAGAGCATAAATCGCTGACACTGACCGGGGAGATTGAGCCGTCCGTTCCGGCCTGGGTGATGCTGGATGCGCAGCATGTGCGACAGGTACTGTCCAACCTGGTCAGCAATGCCATCAAATACACCGACCAGGGCGAGGTCAGACTGACGCTCGGCATAGACCCACAAGCGCCTCGATTGCTCGAGTTCAGGGTTGAAGACTCTGGCATTGGTATTTCCGAGCTGGATCAGAAAAACCTTTTTAACCTCTATTCCGACGTCGATACCGGCCGCCAGCGCAAAGCCGGCGGCACAGGCCTGGGGCTGGCGATCAGCCGGGAACTGGTGGCCTTGATGGGCGGTACTCTGAGTGTTACCAGCGTGCCTGGCGAGGGCTCCTGCTTTACCGTCAGGTTACCCTTTCTGCAGGCCAGGCAACGGCATGAAGAGGCCCGATCGGCGGATCCAAACCCCCAAAACGGGCTCAGGGTGCTGGTTGCCGAAGACAATATGGTCAACCAACGCGTGATCCAGGGCTTACTGGAAAAACTCGGACACCAGGTAGTGCTGACCGGTCACGGCGCTGAAGCCGTGGAAGCACGAAAGGCGGATACGTTTGACTGTGATGCCTTGCTGATGGACTGCGAGATGCCGCATATGGATGGCTACCAGGCGACTGAGGCGATACGGGCTTTCGAGAAAAGCCATAACCTGCCAAGGCTACCGATAGTGGCGCTGACCGCTCATGCCCTCGAAGATGTTCGCCGACGCTGCATCGCGGCCGGCATGGATGACTTTCTGACCAAACCGATCAATACCCGCAGCCTGGAGCGGATGCTGGCCCAGTTGACCCGTGACAGCAGGGAAGCATAATCGCCAAGGTCGAGTCTGTTACAGTCCACTAGCTATCTGCAGAGGTGGTTCTGTTGCGGCCAGCCCTTTTACTGGCGTAGAGGGCTTCATCGGCACGGTGCAACCACTGGTCAGCGGATTCGCCCTTACGGTAGGCGGAGACCCCGGCTGAAAAGGTGATTTGTACCGGCTTGCCCTGGAAGTTGAACGGACACTGGCTGATGTGCAGCCGCATTTTTTCCAGGGCCTGCATACCCGCGTCTATCGGGGTCTGCGGCAGCAACAAAACGAATTCCTCACCGCCGAAGCGGGCCAGGTAATCGGACTGACGCAGCTGGCTGCGCATCTCCTTGGCCAGCACCTTGAGCACCTTGTCACCGGCCAGATGACCGTACTGGTCGTTAATGGTCTTGAAAAAATCGATGTCGATCAGTGCTACGCAGCAGGGTTGCTGGTAGCGATCACTGCGGGCAATTTCCTCAGCCAAGCGGGCATCGAACCCCTGGCGGTTGGGTAGCTGGGTCAGCGGATCGCGCAACGACAACTCGCGCTCCTGGTTCACCTGCTCGATCAGTTTGCGGTTATCAGCCTGCAGTTCGGTCAATTGCTGGGTCAGCTCTGCCTGGCGCTGATGCATGCCGGACAAGCTGGTTTTAACCTGATCCTGAAAGTCGCCTAAAACACCCAACAGATCGTCCATGGAGTGGTTCATGGCCAGGCGCAGGCTCTGCATATCAGTGGCAGCCTCCAGCTCGGTGCGCACGCGCTCCAGCTGGTGGTCAACATTGCTGTTCAGATTGTCGTTCAGGGTTTGCAGGCTGGAGACTGCTTGCTGGTCATCGCCGATAAGGCGGTTAATAGCCGCCAGTTTTTCATTGAGTTCATTCAGGTAATACTCGAACTTCCCTTTTTCCTGGTTAAGTCGAGTCTGAATCAACAATATGGTTTCTGCGGCCAGCACATCCAGGGTTGACCAGTCCGGAATCGGCTCCAGGCGTGCCGCCAGAGCGCGCAGGGCACCGTCTTCATCGCCCAGAATGGCCAGGGTGCGCAGCAGTGTAATAAAGCGGGAACATAACTTCTGACGCAACCGAACCAGAGTACTGTCGTCGGCTGAGGAATCGGTTGGTATCGACATCCGTTGCTGAACCTGAGGGGCCAGTGCCAGGGCGTCGTGAATGTAAGGGCTGCGCTCGGACAGTTTGCGCACCAGGGTTTCCGGCAGCTGCTGATCCTCGGTATCAATCAGCAACTGGTACAGGGAATACAGCTGGCTAACGCCAACTTCGGTTCGGCTTTCGATGTCATCAAAACGTTTGTCAGTTGCATCGAGTGCTTTGCGAAAGGCGTCGGGATCAAGTTCATCGCGTTGGCGCAGGGTTTGTTTCAGATGATCAAGCGTTTCATCCAGCTCGCGGTCAATACCGCGGACCATAAAGGATAGATCCAGCACGCCGCGTCGCAGTAAGTCCTGTAATTCGCTCATTCGTTCCACTTACCCATACCGATTCCTTGCTGAATTTGCCCAAACAATGGCGAGTATAGCAGTGCTTTAACACCGCGCCGAACCTGCCGTGCCGCTTTTATCGGGCCAGTTCCGGCAGTTCAATTTCAAGCGCTACCGGTAGATGATCGGACAACGGAAAGTCCAGCACGCCCATGCGCACAATGCGCAGATGACGACTGACCAGAATATGATCGAGACAGCGATGCGGCTGCCAGCTCGGGAAAGTTGCCCGGGCATGGGCAGACTTCAGCCCGCACTCTCGCAGGGGTGAATCATTCAGCAAGCGCAGGCTGTGCGTGTTCATATCGCCCATGACGATGACATGATGGTATTGCTGAATCAGATTGCGAATAAAGCGCAGCTGCTGGTCCTGCGCTTTCTTGCTCAGCGCCAGGTGCAACATGACGATCACCACCGGGTGCTCGTCACCCAACTGTACAACGATGGCGCCCCGGCCCGGTAAGCCAGGCAGGGCGTGCGTGTCGATGCGGTGAGGTTCAAACCGTGAAATCAATCCGTTGCTGTGCTGGGCGAAACGCCCCAGATTCCGGTTCAGTTGCTGGTGCCAGTAGGGCTGCCCGGACTTTTTAGCCAGGTATTCCACCTGGTTGACAAAGCCCGTGCGAAAACTGCCGCCATCGACTTCCTGCAGCGACACCACATCGAAGTGCCGGATCAGATCGCTGATCCGGTCCAGATTATGTTGCCGCGTTCGGCTGGGCCAAACATGTTGCCAGGATTTCAGGAAATAATCGGGAAAGTGACGGGTGTTGATGCCAACCTGAATATTGAAGCTCAACAGGGTCAGGTGATCAGGGTCGGCCTTGCGATAGAACTCTTTGGGATCACTCAGGTGAACCGGGAATTCGTAATCAAGGTGGCTCGATCTCATTGACGGGCTCCTGTAGATGGTGACCCGACGGCAAACACTAAGAGAAACAGAAGGGCCGGTTGGTTACACAGAGTGTAGCGCAACCGGTGAGGGGATGTTATTCGACAACCGGCCCGAAAGCTTTTTACAGCTGCGGGTCATTGCGTACCAGCCACTCGGCAACAGTGAACATCCGTTCATTGCCGCCGGCCATCTGACCGGAAATCAGGTATTTGCCATTGACGACCAGGCTGGGTGTGCCCTGAATCTGGCTCATCTGAGTGATTTTCTGCGCCAGGGAAATGCGGGTGTTGACCGCGAATGAATTGGCCATGTCCATGTATTCGCTTTCGCTGATGCCGAAGCGCTCGAAAATTTCGGCAAAGTCCTCGTCGGACGACAGACGGTTACGGTTGACGTGGATTTCGTTATAAATCGACGGATGGCTCTGCTCGATCACATCCAGAAACTGGCCGGCGTAGTAAGCCTTGGCCTCTGGAATCTGACGTGAATTAAAAATCACAGGTACCGGCGTGAAGCGAATATCATCGGGCTTGCCCTGTTTCCAGGCGGTAACAAACGGCTCCAGATTGAAACAGTGAATGCAGCTGTAGCTGAAGATCTCCATGATCTCTCCGGCTTCCTCGCCACGGTAGCTGGTGGGCAATTTTTCCGGCAATACCTGATAGTGAGTTCCTGCACGGAATTCCTCTGCTGCGGCAGAACCGACGAGCACCACCAGGGCCAGCACAGACAACATCACACGTTTGAACATAGCTTGGATCTCCACGATCATCAGACCAGAATAGGGAAAGGCGTCAACTTTGCCTGAAAGGCAGTAACAAAAAAAGCGAAGGCCGGAGACCGGTCCTTCGCTTTTCATTGTCTTTACTTCAGGTTAACCGGGCCTGAACAGCGCGTCTGGCCGGGTTTTGAGCTCAATGCAGGCCGTTGATATAGCTTGCCAGAGCTTCAATTTCGAAGTCTTTCAGGCGGAAGGCTGTGGTGCGCATAACCCGGGATTCACCGTCGTTGGTACGAGCTTCGGCACTGGGTTGGGAAGCACGGTAGCCACGCTGAAACTTATACAGTTGGCTTTCGATATAAGCTGCATGCTGACCAGACAGCATCGGGTAAGCGGCCGGTCCGTTACCGGCACCTGTTGGCGAATGACAACCGGCGCAGGAGGGGACACCTGTTTCCATGTTTCCACCGCGATAGAGTTGCTCACCCAGGTCGACCAGATCAGGGTCGGCACTGCCGACGGTTTTTTCCTGGCTGGCGTAATAGGCTGCAATATCGGCCAGTTGTTCTTCATTAAAGCCGTCGAGCAAGCCCGCCATCTGCGGAACGACGCGATCACCACTTTTAATGTCGATCAGCTGTTTCAACAGGTAGCTTTCATGCTGGCCCGCCAGCTTGGGAAAAGAAGCGGCGGCACTGTTGCCATCGGCACCGTGGCAACCGGCACAGGATTCTGTGTATTGTTCGCCGTCTTCAGCATTGCCCTCGGCCATGGCAAAGCCGGAAATGCCGGCCAGCATGGCAAGGCCTACGATCAGTTTTTTCATGTCGCGTCCCGCACGTCAAATGTGGAAAAGGTCTGTCATCAGAACGGATGTGCACGGATCCATTTTCTGACCACGCCGGTAATATGACCGGGCATTATATAGACCCGGGAGGGTATTGAGAAGAAACCCCGCGACTTGAGTGGGTATTAATTCCCAAGTTTTGGAGTTGGGTTGGCTAGGTGGTGGCTATGGCCCGCGTCGGCCACCTGCGGTACCCCTGTGGGGTCGGCGTAGATCCATCCATGGAGCCTAGGCCGCAGCATCCCTGCTGCGGACTACCCCACAGAGGTACCCCAGGTAGCCGCCGCTTATCATTTCTGCGAACACTAAAACCTAGATATTAATTGATCACGGAACGGTCAACAGCACTCCGTCCGGGCCTGATTTCAGGTACACTGCCGGTTTTTAACCCCCGGTGAGAGACCCCAATGTCGGTTTTGCGATTTGATTCCGCCCGATTCCTGACCAGTGCCCAGCATTTGCAACAAAGCCCTCCGGACAGCGGCTCCGAAGTAGCCTTTGCCGGCCGCTCAAACGCGGGCAAAAGCAGCGCGATGAATGCACTGACCCGCAATTCCAAACTCGCGCGGACTTCGAAAACGCCGGGGCGCACCCAGTTGATCAATTACTTTTCGCTCTCTACCGAGAACTGTCGCCTGGTCGATTTGCCGGGTTACGGCTACGCCAAGGTCAACCGGGACATGAAGGAAGACTGGGAGAAGAACATCGGTGAGTATCTGGCCGACCGCCACAGCCTCAAGGGCATTGTGCTGGTCATGGACGTGCGCCACCCGATGACCGAATTCGATGAAATGATGGTGCGCTGGGCGATCCAGACGCAGATGCCACTGCGGGCCTTGCTGACCAAGAGCGACAAACTGAAAAAGGGCCCGGCCAAAACCACCCTGTTAAAAGTACGCAGCCAGCTGCAGTCGCAGGCCAACTGGCTCTCGGCGCAGTTGTTCAGCTCGCTGAAAAAAGACGGTGTCGCCGAACTGGAGGGCTGGTTACGGGAGCAGATGGAACCTGAGCCGGATGGCACATCAGATGATGTCCCTGATACCTCCGATTCACAGGAGTAATATCCCTTCGTTGGAAACTCTGTTGCTGCTGGCTCTTCAATAACTAAAGCTTTGGTTTCGCATAGGCTAGCGCTGAGTGGCAGGGATGCTTTTGCGGGGGTATCTGAGGCATGGATGCCGAAGTTAAGCCTACAGGGAGGTATTCACGGCGCCCCCGCAGGAGCATCCCTGCCACTCAGCGCGGGTTCATGGCTCTAAGTTCGGCGCCTGTCAGCAAATGTAGGACCCGGTCACCAGAACTCGCTTTTTGGCATCTATCAGACTGAACTGATCAAGGGTGCAGATCAGCGTCAGTTTGGCTGGTTGTGGTACCGGCCGTTTGAATTCCAGGGTGAGGCTGCGAACCGGGCGTCGCCAGTGTGTACCCAGCGTTGCCAGCATTAGGTTGGCGGTGCACAGCCCCTGTACAAAGGAACCCGAATGTCCCAGAAGGCGGGCACCGAGGCTTGAGATGTGCAGCGGATTCAAATCACCGGAGAGTTTCCCGTACTGACTGCCCAGACGTCGGCCAATGGTAACCGGAATCTGGTCGGCGATCGGGTTATCGATGGCGATATCGTGGCGCTCAGACTGCGGCACTTTGAGATGTTCAGAGGACAGCTGTGCGACGAACTCTTCAGGCAGACCACCGACATAGAGTTCATCTTCCAGTTGCATGATTTCCCGACCCCGAACATCCCGGACTTCAGACCGGAAGATAAGCGCGACGGAACGGCTCTTTAATGGTCGGGCCCCCATGTAACGGACGTTTGTCGTGTAGTGAGCATTCACTTCGAAGCCGTCGGGTGAGGTTAGCAACAGATGGGTGCTCAGGTGCATGATGCGGCTGAATTTTATGCCCAGGTCTTCCAGAACCTGCATCAGCGCCCAGACGCCGGCGGGGGCGCTGTAGGTAAAGGCCTGGGGCGCTGTGCTCTGGTAGTTGAACACCTTGTGCCAGTGCTGGGTGGTTTTTTCGGTCAGAAACCAGTTGGTTTTCAGCGGCGCGAGCTGGGCGTCGAGGTTCAGCGACTCGTTCGCTTTCAGGCTCTGGAACACCTTCATGTAAAAGCGGGTCGCATAACCCAGTGATGAAGAGGACGCCGGTGTTTGGAACCAGCGGGTTTTTAATTTGTCGGACATGGTGTCACCATCCATGGTTCGGCGGACAGAGGTTCGGCGGATTATTGGGTTTGCTGCAAGCATACTGTTCTAGCAAGCCACCCGCACGGTACGACAGGCGACAGCCGGAAAGTTTAGCACAGGAAGCGAGCTGGCAGACGAGGTGTTTTGACCGAGCGGTCGACAATGACGCTGCTGCGCCACTTCCGTATAATTGTGATTTTAAGAGGCAGTTGATAATGACGGTCCGATTTATTGCCGGTGCGGTATGCCCCAAATGCGGCACCATGGATACGCTGAAAGCAGGCTACGAGCACGACGGCGCCGTGATGGTGCGCGAATGCGTCGACTGCGGCTACATAGACCGGATCAGTCAGACTCACCAGAGCCTCAGCGAAATCAAAACCCGGGTCACGCCGCCACCGGCCGAACCGGACGTCGAAGCAACCCCGGTCAAAATTCTTGATCCAACCCCACCCGCTAAGGATGATACCCAGTGACGCAAAACGCCCCGGTTGTAACCGTTGGCATCATTATGGGTTCCCAGTCCGACTGGGCAACGATGAGCCACACCGCCGATACTCTCACCCGCCTGGGAATCGCCCATGAATGCAAAGTCGTGTCGGCGCACCGTACGCCCGATCTGCTGTTCGACTATGCGGAATCGGCGTTTGACCGGGGTCTGAAAGTCATTATCGCCGGTGCCGGTGGCGCCGCTCATTTGCCGGGTATGTGCGCCGCCAAAACGCATTTGCCGGTGTTGGGCGTCCCGGTGCAGAGCAGCATGCTCAGCGGAGTCGATTCGTTGCTGAGCATCGTGCAGATGCCGGCTGGCATCCCCACGGGCACCCTGGCTATTGGCAAGGCTGGCGCGATCAATGCCGCCTTGCTGGCTGCCAGCATCCTGGCCAACGACGATGCCGAGGTCCGCGCCGCGCTGCTGAAATTCCGCAGTGACCAGACCGAGCGAGTACTGGCCAACCCGGTTCCGGGAGACTGACACATGCGTATTGGAGTGATCGGTGGCGGCCAGTTGGGTCGCATGATGGCGCTGGCGGCGGTGCCTCTGGGCATTCGCATGGCGTTTCTGGACCCGGCCAAGGGAGCCTGCGCTGGCGACCTGGGCCCCCTGGTCGAAGGCGCCTACGACGATAATTACGCCATCCGCGAACTGCTAAAGATGTCGGATCGGGTTACCTTCGAGTTCGAAAGCGTACCCCCTGAAACGGTCGCCTTCATTGCCGATCAGGTACCGGTCTACCCGTCGGCGCGGGCGCTCGAAACCGCCCGGGACCGCTGGCTGGAAAAAAACCTGTTCCAGCGACTGGATATTCCCACCGCGCCTGTTGCTGACATCACCGACCAGACCGATCTCGATCGTGTGCTTGAGCGGCTTGGCCTGCCGGCCATTTTGAAGACGCGCACCCTGGGTTACGACGGTAAGGGCCAGAAGGTGCTGCGTACCCTTGAAGACGCAGCGGATGCCTATGCTGAACTGGGCTCGGTACCACTGATATATGAAGGCTTTGTCGAGTTTGATTACGAGGTGTCCTGCATCGGCGTGCGCTCGGCATCGGGTGAACTCGCGTTTTACCCGCTGGTGCGCAACGAGCATCGCCAGGGCATGTTGTACCGGTCGCAGCCGCTGGTCGATCACCCACTGCAACATCTGGCCGAGACAGCGGTCGGGCAGGTCATGGCTGCGCTCGACTACGTCGGAGTGCTGGCGTTCGAATTCTTCGTCGTGGGTGATCGGTTGCTGGCCAATGAAATTGCGCCGCGGGTGCACAACTCAGGGCACTGGACCATTGAAGGCAGCACCTGCAGCCAGTTTGAAAACCACATTCGCGCGGTCGCCGACCTGCCGCTGGGCCGGTGCCGGGCCTCGCAACCGGTCGCTATGTACAACCTGATCGGTGCCCTGCCTGAGCGCAATGCCGTGTTGGCGATTCCCGGAACGCACTGGCACGACTACGGCAAAGACCCGCGGCCAGGGCGGAAAATCGGCCACATCACCATTACCGCCCC
>DASSWT010000183.1:0-29804 GCA_035704555.1 Saccharospirillum sp.
TACGCCCTGGCAGAAGCCAGCCGGCTGGGTCTTGAATTGCCGGTGGCGAACGAGGTTAATGGTTTCTACCGGGAATTGCAGGGCGCTGGCATGAACCGCTGCGATACCTCAGTGCTGATTCGCCGTCTGACGCCCGAATGGCCTGGTAAATAACCCGTTCAGTCATCCGGTCAGCGGTGCGCCCTCTGGCGAGGGCCGATGATACTGAAAAGGTCGAGAGTGCATAAAAAGTACGCTACAATCGGCACCGCTTGCGCAGTCGCGGGAGTAGCACCCTGTCTGAAACCGGTGCTACGGGCCCAGCCCCTGCTTCCGGTGCGGTGATTGACTGGCTTGTGAAGCCCGGCACCGAGCCCGGTGGCAAACCCGAAAAACGAGCGCAAGTGCGTTAACAACGATAGGGCTTATGGCCCTTGTTGTGTTCTTTAGTAAGGCATTACCGCCGAAGCCCGCCACCCATGCGTTATAACCGGGTGGCCTTCGGACAACGAAGGGTAACGATCCATATTGCCGGTCCTGACAGGACGGTCGGGTCAGTTGCCATAAAACCAACAGGTGCCCAGCCGGTGAATCGCTGAGCGCCTCCAACTATATTGGTCTGTGTGAATCTGTGACAAGTCAAGCTAGAAAACCTCGTAAACCCCGTTGGCACATCTCTCAATTCAAAGTTCCCGAAGAACCCGGTAAAGTTCGTTTTCACGATCTGTTTCTGCCTATCGCCCTGATGCGCGCGATTCATGAAATGAACTACCAGTATTGCAGCCCCATCCAGGCGATGACGCTGCCTTATACGCTGGCAGGTCACGATTGCATCGGCAAGGCGCAAACCGGTACCGGTAAAACCGCCGCCTTCCTGATTACCGTGATTACCGATCTGATGGAACACCGTTTGCCGGAGCAGTACGCCGGTGAACCCCGCGCCCTGATTCTCGCCCCAACACGTGAACTGGCGCTGCAGATTGCCGAAGATGCCAAAGCACTGACCAAGCACAGCCGCCTGAAAGTGGCCGCTCTGGTGGGTGGCATGGACATGGACAAACAGCGCAAGCAGCTGGAAGAAAGCCGGCTGGACATCCTGGTCGCCACGCCGGGCCGTCTGATCGATTTCATGAACCGCAAGCAGGTGTTTCTGGACCAGGTTGAAACCCTGGTCATCGATGAAGCCGACCGCATGCTCGACATGGGCTTCATTCCAGACATCAAAACCATTGTACGGGCGACACCGAAAACCGAAGAACGCCAGACGCTGCTGTTCTCGGCCACCTTCTCCTACGACATCCTGAACCTGGCCGAGCGCTGGACGCAGGAGCCGGTGCGGGTTGAAGTGGAACCGACCGTAAAAACCGCCGAAGACGTTGAACAACACGTCTACCTGGTGACTACGGCTGAAAAATACCCGCTGCTGCGTCATGTGCTGCGTCAGCCGAATGCCGACCGGGTCATGGTATTCGCCAACCGCCGTGACATCGTTCGGGATCTGAGTGAGCGCCTTGGCAAAGACGGGATTCAATGCGAAGTGCTGTCGGGCGAAGTGCCCCAGGCCAAGCGCATCAAAACGCTCGATAACTTCAAGGAAGGCAAGGTACCGGTATTGGTTGCGACCGATGTCGCGGGCCGGGGTATCCATGTAGAAGGCGTCTCGCACGTCGTCAACTACACCCTGCCGGAAGACGCCGAAGACTACGTGCACCGCATTGGCCGTACCGGCCGTGCGGGCGCCAAGGGCGTATCGATCAGCTTCGCCTGTGAAGACGACTCCTTCCAGATTCCGGCGATTGAAGATTACATCAAGCGCAAGATCGAGCTGGAACAGCCGCCGGTCGAATGGCTGGCCGAAATCGGTGAGACCACGCCGCTGTCGAAAGCCGATGAAGACGCGGAACATGGAAAAAACGCAGAACAGAATGAAGTCGTAGAACAAAATACTGACACGAAACATGGAAAAGACGCCGAACAGCAGTCTGAGGGTGAGTCGAAAGATGCTGTGAATGCGGACGCCGACGATGCCGATCCGGTTGAAGAGGATGACAACCGGGGCAACCGCAAAGACGGTTCTGCTTAAGTGACCGACGTACGACAGGGGCTGCGCATCGTCGCTGACGAGAACATGCCCCACGTCGAGCCCTGGTTCTCAGGGCTCGCCGCTTCTCTGACCCGGCTACCGGGTCGCACCCTCTCCCGATCCGATCTTATGAACGCCGACGTTTTGCTGGTGCGTTCTGTCACCAGGGTTAACGCCGAGCTGCTCGAAGGCACGCCAGTGCGGTTTGTCGGCAGTGCCACTATTGGTACCGATCATATCGATCAGGACTGGTTGGCAGAGCAGGGGATTGCCTTTCATCATGCTCCCGGTTGTAACGCCCAGTCAGTGGTCGATTGGGTGTTATCCGTATTTTCCCGTCTGCATCTCGATCTGGAATTGCCCTGGTGGCAAAAAACCATTGGCGTGGTGGGCGCGGGTAACGTCGGCGGCAAGCTGGTTGAGCGGTTGCAAACGCTGGGCGTTCGCACCCTGGTGTGTGATCCACCGCGGGCTGAACAAGGCGGGCAGGGCGGTTTTGTGGATTTGCGCACCGTGCTGCAAGCCTCCGACATTGTCTGCATGCACGCCCCACTGACCCGAGAGGGCGAACACGCGACCGAAGGCATGATCGGGGAAGAGCAACTTGCCTGGCTAAAGCCGGGTGCCTGGCTGATCAACGCCGGCCGTGGCCCGGTGATCCAGGAAGCCCCACTGCAAGCAGTGCTTGGTACCGGCAAGATAAAAGCGGTGCTCGACGTCTGGCCAGACGAACCCCGGGTAAGTGAAGCCTTACTTAATGCGGTCTATCAGGCCAGCCCGCACGTGGCCGGTTACAGCCAGGAAGGCAAATGGACTGGCACTCGCATGCTGGCAGAGGCACTGTACTCATGGGCAAATCAGCCCTTGCCGTCGGGGCCGGACTTGCCGGAAGGCCCCATGCTCGACGTCCACTTCTTTGATGCAGGCACACCCGAACAGCTGGGCAGTGAACTGATCCAGGCTCTGCACGATCCGGCCCGGGACACCGTGGCGATGCACTACGCCCTGGATAACGGCCTTGTTCCGCCTGCCACTTTCGACAGTCTGCGCAAACACTACCCAAAACGCCGGGAACTGGCAGCGGCCAGGTTGGTGGGTGTGCCTGATACGGCACAGGACTGGCTGAGCAAACTGGGGTTTGCACTATAGCCGGGTGACAGAGTTGCTATTCGTCAGCCTATTCCCTTTGTCTTCCAGACCACCTGTAAGGCCCGTTTTACTGAAGGTGTTCAGGTGAAAAATCCGGAATAGGCGCCGATACGTCGATGATGCTGCCTTCGGGGCTTCCGAGAACCAGACGACGCTGGCCATAGAACGTATCTTCCGGTTCACTGAGTACGGTTAAGCCTTTTTCCTTCGCTGCCTCGAACACAGCATCGACATCACTCACAACAAAGGTAGTGTAGAACCCCCGGGGCTGTGGCTGAATGCCCGCGGGCAGAATATCACTATTAACACTCATAATACCGAGCTCAAGCTGGTGGCTGGTTGAAATCAGGTGCACAAACCAGTCGCTGTCATAGTCCACTTCGAAATCGAACAGGGTCGTGTAGAACGACTTGCTGGCTTCCAGGTCATCTGACAGCACGTTTAGCAGTAATCGGTTAATCGTCTCCATGGTTGTTCTCCGGATTGGGTTTGACTGAATAATAGGGTTTCTACCACGGCCCTTGTTCTTTATGTTTTATCAGTGCTTTAACGTATATTCTGACAGGCGTTGCTGATGCCTGTGGAGTTTAGGAGAGGGAACCCTGACCATCAGCTCACTATAAAAACTCTGATGTAGAGGTCCTTCAATGGTTGATATCCCTTACTTGCTGATTACCTCGGTGGCCTTGGTCGCTATCGCCAGCCCCGGGCCAGCTACGCTCGCCATATTGGGGACTTCCATGGCACAGGGGCGTCGTTTCGGCTTGGCCCTGGCCGCTGGAGTGATGACGGGGTCCCTGTTCTGGTCGGTCTCCGCAGCCTTTGGTCTGGGTGCGCTAATGTATTCACAGGCCTGGCTGGTGGAAATACTGCGCTATCTGGGTGCGGGTTATCTTTTTTATCTGTCCTATAAGTCGTTACGGGGAGCCTCGCGCTCAGGAACGAAAGAGGTGGTGGTGCAGGCCATGCCAGGGCTAGGGTCTACCTATATGAAGGGCTTGCTGATCCATTTAACCAACCCCAAGGCGATCCTGTTTTTCGGTTCCTTGTATGCGCTGGTTATTGCTCCGGAGGCCGCCGCTGCGGATTTGTTGCGGGTAATTCTGACCGTGGCTGGTGTCAGCATGTCGGTGTTCTTTGGCTACGCCTTTCTGTTTTCTCTGGCACCCGTGCGCCGTAAGTATTTAACGTTACGGCGGGTGTTCGAGTCCGGTATGGCACTGTTCTTTGGTGTGGCGGGCGTTAAGGTCCTTCAGCGAACTCAGTAATTCGCCGGGGTTGGCGGATTTAGCCAGGGTTTGTCGTTTGGCAGGCCGGTCAGCATTGGTTGTCGCTATCGGAACTGTTGCGCAATGCCGGACAGATTGCCTTGTACATAATCGACGAATCGTCTTGAGACCGGCGACAAGCCTTTTGCGGTAGGGTAAACGAGGCACCATGAGCGCCTGATTGGAAAATCGTCCAATGCCAGTGTTTTCAGGCTGCCTAGCGCTAATTCTGACTGAACACTCAGGCGCGGCAAGACCGAAACTCCCAAACCGGCGATAACGGCATGTTTTAGTGCCTCGTTCGAGCCGATCACCATTGCCGGATCCAGGCGCAGATGCTTTTGCTGACAATGCTGTTCCAGCGCCAGGCGACTTCCTGAACCCTGCTCGCGCGCCAGAAAATCCTGTTGCAGGAATTGCTGGGGGGTGACGTCAGTGCGCCCTGCCATGGGGTGATCGGCGGGCAGCACGGGAATTAGCTCATTATCGAGAAAGGGCATCGACTGAAATGGCCGGTCAGTCGGCACGATACCCATTATCAGCAAGTCATCGGAGTTCTGGTGCAACCGCTCTATTGCAGCGGCCCGGTTTACGACCTGCAGCGTCACGTAAACCCCGGTGTGCTGCTCAAGAAAAGGTTTTATCAGATAAGGCACAATGTATTGTGCCGTACTGACCGCAGCGAGCCGCAGATCCCCCGAGACTTGTCCTTCGAGGCTGTGAACATCGTTCTGAAGTTTACGCAACTCCAGAAACATGATGTTGACGCTTTCAGCCACCATTTCACCAACCGCAGTGCAATACAGCCGACGGCCTATATATTCAAACACCTTTTGACCCAGTGCTGACTCCAGTTGTCGGATCTGAGCGCTGACCGCCGGTTGAGTTAGCCCAAGCAGCTCAGCGGCCGTGCTGTACCCCCGAGTCGTGTAGACCGCTTGAAAGACCTGCAGTTGCCTCAGGGAAAGTCGGCTGAGTAGTTTTTGAGCGGTAAGTGGCATCGGTATCCTCTTTGGTAAGCAGGTATAAGGTAATACTTATACAAAATATAAAAACTATCAATTTTAATAAATAGGCCCCGTGGCGTAGTTTGAGTGGCATGATTTGCCAGA
The DNA here is from genome assembly GCA_035704555.1 of Saccharospirillum sp. Classification (GTDB taxonomy): domain Bacteria; phylum Pseudomonadota; class Gammaproteobacteria; order Pseudomonadales; family Natronospirillaceae; genus Saccharospirillum. The sequence continues at coordinate 5,592 of DASSWT010000183.1, forward strand.
GGAAAGACCTGTGCTGACCAAAGTGCTGATTGCCAATCGAGGAGAGATCGCGGTGCGGATCATTCGTGCCTGTGCCGAACTGGGCATTCGCTCGGTCGCGATCTATACCGAGCCGGACCGGTACGGACTTCACGTCAAACGGGCTGATGAGGCCTATTCGCTGGGTGAAGATCCTTTGGCGGGTTATCTGGACCCGCTGCGTATCGTGAATCTGGCTAAAGAGGTCGGTTGTGATGCCATTCATCCTGGCTACGGGTTTCTTTCCGAAAATGCTCGTTTTGCCCAGCTGTGTGAACAAAAAGGCATCACCTTTGTCGGCCCTGCGTCTACTGTGATTGCCCGGATGGGGGATAAAACCTCTGCCCGAAACAGCATGCGTGCAGCCGGGGTACCAGTGACACCAGGCTCCGAGGGTAATCTTGCCAACCTGGAGGACGCTCTCGCCTGTGCTGCCCAAATTGGTTACCCGGTCATGTTGAAAGCTACGTCGGGTGGGGGTGGCCGTGGTATTCGCCGATGTGACAATGAAGAAGCGTTGAAGCTGAATTACCCGCGTGTGATATCGGAGGCGACCAAGGCCTTCGGTTCCGCCGATGTTTTTTTGGAAAAATGCATTGTTAATCCCCGTCACATTGAAGCCCAGATATTGGCGGACTCCCAGGGCAATGTGATTCACCTGTTCGAACGCGACTGCTCAATTCAGCGTCGTAACCAGAAGTTGATTGAGATCGCCCCCAGCCCTCAGATAACGCCAGAGCAGCGTAACTATATCGGTGAGCTTGCGGTTCGGGCCGCCAGTGCCGTCGGCTACCAGAATGCCGGCACGGTGGAATTTTTGCTGACCGGTAATGAAGTCTACTTTATGGAAATGAATACCCGGGTACAGGTTGAGCACACCATTACCGAGCAGATCACGGGCGTTGATATCGTGCAGGAACAATTGCGTATTGCCGCCGGCCTGCCACTGCGGTTTGAGCAACAGGATATTCGTCATCAGGGTTACGCCATTCAGTTTCGCATTAATGCTGAAGATCCGAAGAACAATTTCCTGCCCAGCTTTGGTCGGGTAACGCATTATTATGCGCCAGGCGGGCCAGGGGTACGGGTGGATACCGCCATTTTTACGGGGTATGACATACCACCCCATTACGATTCGATGTGTCTGAAGCTGGTTGTCTGGGCGTTGAACTGGGAAGATGCCATTGCCCGTGGCAGGCGTGCCTTGGATGACATGCGCCTGCACGGCGTGCGCACAACCAGCAGCTTCTATCAGCAGATTCTGGTACACCCCTCGTTCCAGAAGGCTGACTTCAATACCAGCTTTGTTCCGGATCATCCTGAACTGCTGAACTATTCCGAAAAACGACATCCCAGTGAAATCGCATTGGTGCTGGCATCAGCCATCGCTGCGCACGCCGGCTGGTAAGGAGACGCATAAATGAAACCCATTGAAATTACCGATTTAACGCTGCGCGATGCTCACCAGTCACTCATTGCCACCCGCATGCGCACTGAAGACATGCTTCCCATCTGTGCAAAGCTCGACAGCATCGGATTCTGGTCGCTTGAAGTATGGGGCGGTGCTACCTTTGATGCCTGCGTCCGATTTTTGAAGGAAGACCCCTGGGAGCGCCTGCGTCAGTTGCGTAAAGCGCTGCCCAACAGCCGACTGCAAATGCTGCTGCGTGGTCAGAATCTTCTTGGATATCGCCACTATGCAGATGACGTGGTCGAGGCGTTTGTTCAAGCCGCGGCTCAGAATGGTATTGATGTATTCCGGATATTTGACGCTCTGAATGACTTGCGCAATCTTGAGGTGGCGATGAAAGCGGTCAGGAAGGCGGGAAAACATGCTCAGGGCACGATTTGCTATACCACCAGTCCGGTTCACACCCCGGATTTGTTTGCCCGGCAGGCACTGGCATTGCGTGATATGGGTGCTGATTCCATAGCGATCAAAGACATGGCCGGTCTGCTCACCCCCTACACCACCTTTGATCTGGTTAGCGCTATTAAGGCGGAGGTGGATTTACCACTAGTGGTGCATAGCCATTCGACATCCGGGCTGGCGGCGCAGTGCCAGATGAAGGCGGTTGAAGCGGGTGCCGATCGAATCGATACTGCGATTTCATCGTTTGCCAGTGGCACCAGTCACCCGGCTACGGAGACTCAGGTCGCTGCCTTCAAGAACACCCAGTGGGACTCGGGGCTTGATCTGACGGCGCTGCAGGAAATCGCAGACTATTTCCGGGAGGTGCGAAAAAAATACCACCAGTTTGAAAGTGAATTTACCCGCGAAGACGTTTCTGTTCAGATCAACCAGGTGCCAGGAGGCATGATGTCGAACCTGGCCAATCAGTTAAAAGAACAAAATGCACTGGATCGCATCCGCGAGGTATTCGATGAGATTCCGCGTGTTCGACACGATCTCGGATATCCGCCGCTGGTCACACCTACGTCTCAGATTGTTGGAACGCAGGCCGTCTATAACGTGCTGGCCGGCGAACGCTATAAAACCATTACCAACGACGTTAAACGCTACCTTCAGGGGGGGTATGGCAAGGCGCCGGCACCTGTCAGTGAGGACCTGTTGAAACGGGCCATTGGTAATGAGGTTGTATCCGATGCGCGGCCGGCGGACGCTTTACCACCGGAAATGGAGAAACTGACTCGGGATATTGGTGGCCTGGCAACCTCCCGGGAAGATGTGCTCACCTTTGCCATGTTCCCCGATATGGGGCGTGACTTCCTCCAAAAACGCGCCGCCGGTGAGCTCGAACCCGAACCGCTTTTACCGCCAGAGATGGCTGACAGGCGGATCTCCGCTTCGCCTACCGAATTCAAGGTGGATGTTCACGGTGAAACCTACGAAGTGGCCATTACCGGCGTGGGTGACTTCGGTAGCGGCAAGCGCAAGTTGTATGTCTCGCTGGATGGCATGCCAGAAGAAGTCGTGTTTGAAACCCTTGGTGAGTATGCCACTCAAGGTAGCAGTGGCCGTAGAAAAGCAACCGAGCCCGGCCATGTGTCCGCTGCGATGCCAGGTAACATTGTAGAGGTTCTTGTGGCCGAGGGTGATGTCGTTGAGGCGGGTCAGGCCGTCCTGGTTACTGAAGCGATGAAAATGGAAACTGAAATTAATGCCAGCGTAGCGGGTACTGTGAAAGCCGTGTACGTTACGAAAGGTGACCGGGTTACACCGGGAGAGGTCTTGGTTGAGATTGGTTAGATTCTGTGATCACCCGTGACAGGTAGGTAGCCGAGCAGCCATTTTCTGGTTGTTAGCGGGTGAAGGCAGAGTGTTGTTTCTTTCCTCGAACAACGCTGATCCAACCAGGTTTGGCGCACGTCTATCTGGCGGTGCGCCTTTTTTTGTTTGATGCGTCGATGCTCGTCAATACCACCATTTAGGCTTGTTGTTCGCTGGTACTTCAAACAGAGCATGGTCGAAATTAGGATAAGGCGGAATAAGCCTCATCATCGCCATTATTGGGTGACGTTAGCAGCTCAATGCTGAATTTATTCCGACCAGACGTTTTGCATAAATACAGTAGTTCGTCGGCCCGGACATAAAGGTCATTGGGGGATACGCCGCTGCCGTTGGGTACGCAGGCGACGCCTATCGAGGCGGTCATCGGCTCGGCACCACGTTGCGAAGAAATAGTTGCCAGGTCTGTCTGGAATTGTCGCAACATCTGATCAACCGCCGCGACCCGTTCCGTTCGAAACACGACACCGAATTCATCGCCACCAATGCGGAATACATGGTCATCTTTGCGTTGAAAAGTGCGTTGCAACAGGTGACCCAATTGCTCCAGCATGTCATCACCCGCCGGGTGTCCGTATTTGTCGTTAAAATTTTTAAAGTAGTCAAGGTCAATCAGTGCCAGACAGAGCAACGGGTTATCCCGATCTTGCTGGCGTACTGCCTGCTCCAGTGTTGATTCAAACGTTCGCCGATTTTTAAGACCCGTGAGCGCGTCGGTGATTGACTCTTGCTCAAAGCGGTCCGCCAGTTGTTTCAGCTCCCGGGTTTTCAATGCAACCTGTTCTTTCAGTTCCTGGTTCATTTCCCGCTCCCGTTCGATCAGGTAGGTCTGGTCTTCCAGCCGTTCCTGTTTGAGCGAGCGAATACGGTCTGCCATGGCGAGCGACAAAACCAGTAATTCTATCAGAGAGCCTATGTTAAGGGCATTCTCGGTAAGCCAGGTTGAAGGCACTACCGAGAGCACACGCCCATAGTAGGCGAAGGCTGACGTGATCAGAAAAACCCAGGCAAGCAGGTAATACGCGCTGTTCGAATGCCTTTAACTGACAGATAGGTGGCGATCGCCAGCACGGTGATCATAATGATCAGTGCCAGCGGAATAATCAGTTGAAACACCAGGGCGTAGTAATCCAGCATCGACAGCAGAATAGGGATCACCATCGCCGCTGCCAGTAACAACAGCATACCGTTGGTACGTGGCGTGCGCGTGTGAAGTGATAAGAATCTACGCGTAAATATGATCAGCGTGATGAAAATGGAACCGCCGAAAATTGCGGTCGCCATGTTGTTAAGAATCGGGGCATTGGCCAACGGCCCCAGTGCAAGATAGCCACGAAAGGCCAGGTTCCAGAGTAAAAAGCATCCCAGGTACAGGCTGTATAACAGAAAATCCCGTTCACGTGTGGCCAGGCCGACGAGCAGGTTGTACAGCAGCAGTATTGTTATCGCACCGTAATAAAAACCAAACCAGAGTGCTTCCCGGTCTTTTTGCATAAAGAAGGTGCCCTGGCTAACCAACGACAGGGGCAGGGCGTCATAGAGGCCGTCATGGGTGTCGAACCGGGCTATAAAGTGTCAGGCGCGATACTAATTGGAAAAGCGAAGGCTCGATAGAGAAAGGGCCGGTTTGACGTAGGGCGGCGGTCGCCAGTTTGCCAGGACCGGGTGGGTGCACCGTCTTCATTCAGAATCCAGGCATCTATGTAGTCTTGCAGGGGCTGGGCAACATCGAAGATCAGACGGATATTGGTATCCGTTGGGTTGTTAATCGTGAATCGCACCCAGTAAGCGGCGGGATCGAAGCTGAAATTCAGTACGGAGCTGGTTATTGGTTTCCAGGCTGAGCTCGGGGCATTGAGTGCAGTCTCCAGGCTCCACGGCTGGGTGTCTGGTGGCTCTTGCAACAGCTCAATCCAGCCTCCGGTGTTTTCCGGCAGGTTGTTGGCTGGAATTACCTCAGCGCTTGCTCCGTTTAACACGACCGTAACAACCCAGATTACCAAGGCTGCCCTTAGTACGAGGGCGCTAGACTGCAGGCTACTTCTACTACGCATTCCACCTCCCGGTAGAGGAATCAATCCTTTGATAGCGTCATTTAAAACTCTGTTCGAGCGAGTATAGCTGTCCTTTGGTGTTCGCGTAAGTTAAAACAAGACTTAGCCAGGCTGTTTCACCGCCAGGGCCACACCTGCTACAGCTACCGCAATGCCGGCCAGGGCCACAAGCCCCAGGCTTTCGCCGAAGAGTATCCAGGCTTCTATCGCTGTAACCGGTGGCACCAGATAGAACAAGCTGGCCACACGGGATGCGGCGCCACGACGAATCAGCGTCATCAGCAACAGGATGGCAGCAATCGAAAGCCCGAAAATCAACCAGAGTAAAGCCAGGGTGAATGTTGGCGTCCAGTCGATGACACGCGTCTCGAACAGCCAGGCGCCGAGTCCGAGTATCAGGCAGGCTCCCAGATATTGTATGAAGGTACCGGTCACCAGAGGCATGCCGGTGCAATAGCGCTTCTGGTAAAGCGTTCCTATGGAAATACCCAAAAGGGCGGAAAACGCGCTCAATATGGCGACCCAGCCAAAGCCGACAAACAACTGACCGGGATTGTTCAAATCCAATTGCTCGGACATTACCAGAACAATGCCAGCAAGCCCCAGCAGAATGCCCAGCCATTGCCGGCCGTTGATGGTTTCACTCAACCAGAAGCGGGCAAGTATCGCTGTTACCAGGGGTTGCAACCCAACAATCAAAGCCGTCACCCCGGCTGGCATGCCAAGACCGATGGCGGTAAACACGGCCCCGAGATATAACCCATGCACCAACATACCGGCAATTCCGATATGCAGCCAGAGCCGGGGTTCACGGGGCCAGCGCTCATTGAGAAATTGTATCAGTACAAACAGCACGGCCAAAACGCAGACAAAGCGTACAAAAAGGAAAGTGTAGGGCTCGGCATAGGGCAGGCCGTACTTGGCGCCGATGAAACCCGTGCTCCAGAGCAGCACAAAGAGGATGGGCGTGGCTTTCAGCCATAGACCCTGTGCGGTGTACGAGACCATTCAGTTTCCCTGTTCGCCAACCGCAAGGCTGGCATCAAAAGAATAGAAAGAAGGGCGATGATAAACGAAAACCGATGCGTTGACCCTGAGGGAGCTGGAATCGGGTCGTTCAGCCGGTCGCCGGTTTTATGCCGACGGTTTTTACTATCAGCACCGGCTGAGCAAACGTTTTTAATAGCAAGCAGCCGAGTTATCGGTTCGGCCGGTGGGCGATTAACAGGTTACGCAGAACCTCTTCGGTCATATCGGAAGAGCCTTCCTGCAATGCAACGCGCAATGCGTCGATGCGGGATACGCCGCCTTCGACCGGGTCGATGTGACTGAGCAATCGAAAGCCATCGAGCGTCAGTACGCAATGGTTCACCGCCAGCGTTCGTTCGTGATCGCTGTAGCGCATCAGGCCTTCCTCGGTCAGCCAGAGCACGGTATTGAAACAGGCCATGTGGCGGTCGCTGTGCAGGCCATATTCATCCGGGGTATCCGGGCCGCTGATGTCTTCAATATAGATCGACACCTGGCGCGGGAAGTGGCGGTACAGCGTCGCCAGAATGCGCGCCATGTCGTTGTAGAATTCCGTGATGTGAATATCCAGCATCGGATTTCCCCTGGCTCAAATCGATAAGGCCCGAGTGTATAAGTCAGGCCTGGGTGTAGTGGCTGAAAAAGCGTTCCAGCCGGTTCATGGCGTCGTTCAGCACTTCGCGCGGCGGCAGGAAAACCAAGCGGAAGTGATCGACATCGGGCCAGTTAAAGCCCCGGCCGTGCACCACGAGCATTTTTTCCTGACGCACCAAGTCAAGCACCAGGCGTTCATCGTCGGTCAGCTTGAATTTCTGTTTGTCCATTTTAACAAACATATAAAGTGCGCCTTTGGGCTGCACGCAGCTGAGTCCGGGAATGGCGTCGATGCGTTCATAGCACAGATCCCGCTGGTCGCGCATGCGCCCACCCGGAATGATCAGATCGTTAATGCTCTGGTAGCCGCCGAGGGCAGTCTGAATGGCATGCTGGGCCGGAACATTGGCACACAACCGCATGCTGGCCAGCATGTTCAGCCCTTCGATAAAGTCGCTGGCCTTGTGCTTGGGGCCGCTGACGACAAGCCAGCCGGAACGAAACCCGGCCAGCCGGTACGATTTGGACAGGCCGTTGAAGGTCAGCGTCAGCACATCCTGAGACAGGGCCGCGAGGCAGTGGTGTTCGACATCGTCGTACAGGATCTTGTCGTAGATCTCATCGGCCAGAATCACCAGGCTGTGCTGGCGTGCCAGTTCCACGACATCCATCAGCAGCTGTTTGGAATACACAGCACCGGTCGGGTTGTTCGGGTTGATCAGTACAATGGCTTTGGTACGCTCGGTGATTTTGCTGCGGATGTCGTCCAGGTCCGGAAACCAGTCGGCGCCCTCGTCGCAGTGGTAATGCACGGCTTTGCCGCCGGAAAGGGTGACGGCGCCGGTCCACAATGGGTAATCGGGCGAGGGTACCAGCACTTCATCGTCGGTATTGAGTAGGCCCATGCAGGCCAGCTGGATCAGTTCGCTGACACCGTTGCCGAGGTAAATGTCGTCGATCTCGACCCCCTGAACGTCGCGCTGCTGGTAGTATTGCATTACGGCCTTGCGCGCAGAGTAGAGGCCTTTTGAATCGCTGTAGCCTTCGCCCTGGGGTAAATTGCGGATGACATCGGTGATGATCTCGTCCGGGGCGTCAAAACCGAAAGGTTTGGGGTTGCCAATGTTCAGCTTTAAAATACGATGGCCTTCATCCTCCATGCGCCGGGCTTCGTCGAGTACGGGCCCGCGAATGTCGTAAAACACGTTGGCCAGCTTGTGAGATTTATGCAGCGTTTTCATGACACTCCTGAGGATGCGTAAGGTCAAACCGGGGATGAAGGCCGGAACATGATGGATAGCGTACACTGGGCTGGGTTGTAACGCCCGGGCGGGTGCAACCGCCTTGTGGTTTTAAAACCCCTATAATTGCGCTGAGTATAAGGCGACGCCAGACACTTTCCTATGGGAGACCCGCATGACAGACAAAATTGTGAAGACCGATGACCAGTGGCGTGCGGAACTGACGCCGGAGCAATACCGGGTGACGCGTCACGCCGGAACCGAACGACCCTTCTCCGGGGCCTACTGGGATACCACAACGCCCGGGTTGTACCGCTGTGTGTGCTGTGGCGCCGAACTGTTCCGGTCCGATACCAAGTTTGACGCGGGCTGTGGCTGGCCCAGCTTTTATGAATCCCTGAACCGGGACGCCATTATCGAGCGTGAAGACCGCTCGCATGGCATGACCCGCATAGAGGTACTCTGCGCCCAGTGCGAAGCCCATCTGGGCCACGTGTTCCCGGATGGCCCGGCCCCAACCGGGTTGCGCTACTGCATTAATTCAGCCTCGCTGAATCTGGAAGAAGACTGAACTTTCGGTGGCAGTCGTTCGCGTCGGCTACAGGTGATACCTCTGCGGGGTCGGCGTGAATCCATCCATGGAGCCTAGACCGCAGCATCCTTGCTGCGGACTCCCCCGAAGAGGTACCACCTGCAACCGCCGCTTGTTTTGCGTCAACCTTGACATTTAGTTCAAACATATAGGGTACGTTAAAGATTAGGAGCCCTTTACCTTTTCCTTAGCCAATATTATTCAGGCTCAACCATTCGTTTTGATCACGAAACGATGTTCGAGCCGGATCAGCCTCTGTTTCCCGTCGAATTACCCCTCTCAATGTTAAAGAAAGTGTCAACTTCGCCCTTGAACTTTAGGGGTCGATGCATTAAGTTGTTTTATATTGAACAGCCAATCAAAAAAGAATTGTGATCATTTGGTGGTAAAATCCGGTCAATCGAGATTCTTTTCATTGAGACAGGATGAGTGAAACGTTATGCCAAAGGTCGGAATGGAACCCATAAGACGCAAGCAACTGATCGACGCAACGCTCGAATCGATTGGTGAGGTGGGTTACAGCGCAACAACCGTTCAGAGCATTGCTCGCCGGGCCGGTGTGTCGGCCGGCATCATTGCGCATTATTTTGGTAACAAGCTGGGGCTTCTGGAAGCGACCATGCTGGACTTGCTGCAGCAACTGAAAGTCGACTTGCTAACCCGCTTGCCGGCCAACCCGACTCCGCAGGATCGGCTTGCCGCCATCATTGCCACCAACTTCTCAAAAACACAGACCGACAGTCTATCGGCCAAGACCTGGCTGGCGTTCTGGAGCAGTGCCATGCACGAACCGGCTTTTGCCCGGTTGCAGCAGATCAACAAATCGCGCTTGCACAGCAATCTGAGAGTCAGTTTCAAGGCGCTCGGTCACGACGATCCGCACCTCGCAGCCACTTCGCTGGCAGCACTGATCGACGGCTTGTGGTTGCGAGGCGCGCTTACACAGGAAGGCATCGACGCCGAGCAGTGCATCGCGGTGTGCCGTCATCATGTAAACCAGATGATTGCCTCGATCCCGTCCAAACCCAATTTATTGAAGGAGTCTGCCTGAAATGACAGCCCCGGCCACCTCTGCCTTGTTGCAGTCTTTTATCGATGGCGCCTATCGCCCCAGCCAGTCCGGTGAAACCTTCCCGGTCGTCAACCCGGCCACGGGTGCCGTGTTGTACCAGGTTGAGCAGGCCGATGCCGCGCTGGTGGATGCCGCTGTGCAATCAGCACAACGCGGGTTTGCGACCTGGTCGGCCATGACCGCCATGGAGCGCACCCGCATTCTGAATAAAGCAGTCGCCCTGTTGCGCGAACGCAATGACGAACTGGCCAGGCTTGAAGTGTTGGATACCGGCAAGCCCTGGCAGGAAGCCAGTGTGGTTGATGTGGTTACCGGTGCCGATGCCATCGAATATTACGCCGGGTTAACCTCGGCCATCGAAGGCACGCACCACGATCTGGGCGGTGATTTTTTCTATACCCGGCGGGAGCCTTTGGGCGTGTGCGCAGGCATAGGTGCCTGGAACTACCCGTTGCAAATCGCTTGTTGGAAGGCGGCCCCGGCGCTGGCCTGTGGCAACGCCATGGTGTTTAAACCCTCGGAAGAAACGCCCATGGGCGCGGCCAAACTGGCTGAAATATTATTCGAGGCGGGCGTACCTGCAGGTGTTTTTAACGTGGTGCAGGGCGACCATCGCGTTGGCCAGGCCCTGACCGGCCACCCGGATATTGCCAAAGTCTCGTTCACCGGCGAGGTGGGAACCGGCAAAAAAGTCATGGCCGATTCGGCGCGCACGCTCAAGGACGTCACCATGGAACTCGGCGGCAAGTCACCGCTGATCATCTTCCCCGATGCGGATCTCGATAACGCCGTCGGCGCGGCTTTGCTGGCTAATTTCTATACCCAGGGCGAAGTGTGCACCAACGGCACCCGCGTCTTTGTACATGCGGATATTTACGACGCCTTTCTGCAGCAGGTTAAAGACCGTACCGAGCGCAATGTGGTGATCGGTGACCCGATGCACCCCGACACCAATCTCGGTGCGCTGATCTCTGCTGACCATCTGGCCAAAGTAGTGGCTGCGATCAAAGCCGGAGTCGAGGCGGGTGCTCGTCTGGTAACGGGCGGTGAAGTGGTTCACCCCCAGGGCTGCGAACAGGGTTATTTCGTGCAGCCCACCGTGTTTGCCGATTGCACCGATGACATGCCCCAGGTGCGTGAAGAAATTTTCGGGCCCGTGATGTCGGTACTGAAGTTCAGCGACGAAGCTGAGGTTATTGAGCGCGCCAACAATACCGACTATGGCCTGGCCGCTGGTGTATTTACCAGCAATATCCAGTGCGCACATCGTGTGGTGGGAAAGTTGCAGGCCGGCATCTGCTGGATTAACGCCTATGGCAATTCTCCGGCGGAAATGCCCGTCGGCGGGTACAAGCATTCGGGTATTGGCCGCGAAAACGGCTTGGCGACGCTGAATCATTATACCCAGATCAAGTCTGTCTATGTGGGCATGGAGCCGGTTGAGTCTCCTTTTTAACAGCAGCGCTTACGACGTTGCATGACATGAATTCCAAGTGGTAAGAAATCGATATGACCGTTTCGTTTGATCAGACAACTGACTACATCATCGTGGGTACCGGTTCGGCCGGCTGCGTGCTTGCCAATCGGCTATCGGAAGACAGCGATGTCGACGTCCTGGTGCTGGAAGCCGGCCGCAAGGACGACACCTGGAAAATACACATGCCGGCGGCGCTGACCTACAACCTCGGTGACGAAAAGTACAACTGGTACTATCACACCGAACCACAAGCCCACATGAACAACCGCAAGCTGTACTGGCCACGTGGCAAAGTCTGGGGCGGCGGTTCTTCGCTGAACGCCATGGTCTATATTCGCGGCCACGCCTACGACTACGATCGCTGGCAGGAAGAGGGCGCCGAAGGCTGGTCTTACGCTGATGTATTGCCTTATTTTCGCAAAGCGGAAACCCGGGAAGTAGGCGCCGATGATTATCGCGGTGGCGACGGCCCGTTGAACGTTCATACCGGTGATCAGCCGAACCCCCTGTTCGATGCCTTTATTGAAGCCGGTCAGCAAGCCGGGTACCCGCACACCAGCGATATGAACGGTTATCAGCAGGAAGGCTTCGGGGTCATGGACATGACCATCAAGCAGGGTAAACGCTGGAACACCGCCCAGGCCTATTTGCGGCCGGTACTGGACCGCCCCAATCTGCGCGCAGAAACGGGCGCTATGGTGCAGCGTATACTGTTCGATGGCGATACCGCCGTGGGTGTTGAGTACATTCAGAACAACAAAACCGTACGCGTCCAAGCACGGCGGGAAGTTATTCTCAGTGGCGGCGCCATCAATTCACCACAATTGTTAATGCTCTCCGGCATTGGCGATGAAACCGACCTTAAGGCACTTGGCATTGACGTGGTAGCACACCGCCCGGGCGTCGGTCAAAACCTGCAGGACCACTTGGAACTCTATGTTCAGCAGGCCTGCACCAAACCGCTGACGCTGTATAAATATACGCATCAGCCACACAAAACCATCGCCGGGGTCACCTGGTTTATCAACAACGACAAGGGCGCCTGCCGCACGGCCCACCTTGAAGCCGGTGGTTTTATTCGGTCCGAAGCCGGTGTTCGTCATCCGGACATACAGTTCCATTTTCTGCCGTCACAGGTGATCGATCACGGTCGGGTAGACCCGCAGGTGCATGCTTATCAGTGCCACGTTGGCCCGATGCGCCAGACCAGTCGCGGCTATTTGAAACTGAAGTCCAGCAACCCGGCAGACCACCCGATTATTCAACCGAACCTGCTCAGCACCGAGCGTGATCGCTGGGAGATGCGTCAGGCAGTAAAACTGACGCGGGAAATACTGGCGCAACCCGCGTTCGATCCGTTTCGCGGTGAAGAGTTGCAGCCGGGACCTGATGTGCAAAGCGATGAAGAGATTGATGCCTTCGTACGCGAAAAAGCCGACAGCGCCTATCACCCGTCTTGTACCTGCAAAATGGGTTCTGCGGATGATCCGATGGCAGTGGTAGACAGTGAGGCGCGCGTCTACGGCGTGAATAACCTGCGTGTTGTCGATGCGTCGATTATGCCCAGTGTCGTCAGCGGCAACCTGAATGCACCGACCATTATGCTGGCCGAGAAATGTGCAGACCATATTCGTGGCCGTACGCCAATCACGCCGTCGACGGCGGCGGTATGGGAGCACCCTAATTGGAAAACGGCGCAGCGTTAAGGCGTTAAATAAAATTTTAATTTAACTCAAGTTTTGGAGTTCGCTCGGAAGACTAGCACCGGGTGCCGGGTATGCCTCTGTGGGGAAGTCCGCAACATGGATGTTGCGATCTAGGCCCCATGGACGGGTATACGCCGACCCCACAGAGGCATACCCGGTATCCGGTGCGGGCCAACGACATTGAAGTGAACCGAACTCCGAAACTTGAGTAACGAAGTTTGTAGGATGAGGTAAAGAGAAGAGCAGGGTCAGGCCAGAAAGACGAGATGTCAGGCTGGCAACAAGGGATGCCTGACCCACAGGATCGTCATAGAAGACATTAACCGAGTAAAAGAGGATAGAAGACATGACTGTTTCAATCGCAAAGAAACTTACCGTTGCCATCGCACTGACTGGCACCGCTGGCCTGGCCATGGCCAATAGCTGTGAAGAAGTTCGTTTTGCCGACGTTGGCTGGACTGACATCACCGCAACGACAGCGCTGACCTCCGTCGTACTGGAAAGCATCGGCTATGAAACTGAAAGCCAGTTGCTGTCGGTACCCGTGACTTATCGTTCACTGGAAAACGGTGACATCGATGTGTTTCTGGGTAACTGGATGCCCACCATGGAAGCGGACATCGCCCCTTATCGCGATGCCGGCACCATCGATATTCTGGGCACCAACCTGGAAGGCGCAAAATATACCCTGGCCGTACCTCAGTATGTGTATGACGCGGGCGTTCAGTCTTTCGCTGACATCGCCGAGTACGCCGATGAATTCGATCACCAGATTTATGGCATCGAACCGGGTAACGACGGTAACCGCCTGATTCAGAGCATGATCGACCAGGATGCGTTCGGGTTGGGTGACTTTGAAGTGGTTGAATCCAGCGAGTCTGGCATGTTGTCCCAGGTTAGCCGTGCAGATCGCCGCGACAACTGGATTGTCTTCCTGGGTTGGGAACCGCACCCGATGAACGCCAATTTTGATCTCGCCTATCTCGACGGTGGCGATGACTTCTTCGGGCCAAACTACGGTGGTGCCACCGTGCACACCAATGTTCGCAGCGGCTACGCTGAAGAATGCCCCAATGTAGGTCGGCTGTTAACCAACCAGACGTTTACGCTGGCCATGGAAAACGAAGTAATGGCACTGATTCTGGACGAAGGTATGCGCCCGAACGATGCCGCCACTCAATGGCTGGCCGCCAACCCGAGCGTACTCGATGTATGGCTTGATGGCGTTGTCACGCTGGACGGTGAAGCCGCCGCACCGGTTGCAAGAGCCGCGCTGCAATAATTTCCTGCCCGATGACCGAGCGGCCTTTAGGGGCCGCTCATTTCAACGAGACTGAGACTGACTATGGAAGCTTATAAACTGCCTCTGGGTAGAACCATGGAGCGCTTTGTCGATTGGCTGGTCGATTCCGGCGCCTGGTTTTTTGATAGCCTGGCGATTGCACTGGAATGGTTAATAGACGGCGCAACCGACAACCTGCTTTTGCTACCACCCTGGTTATTCATCGTCGTCACGGGTGTTATGGCCCAGTGGTTGCGTCGCAATACCGGGCTGACTGTTTTTACCGTTTTTTCCTTTCTGCTGATCTGGAATCTGGGTTATTGGGAAGCGACGATTGAAACGCTGGTAATGGTGGTTTGCGCCACGAGCCTGTGCGTGTTGATCGGGGTGCCAATCGGCATCGCGGCAGCGCACAGACCCTTGCTCTATACCCTGCTGCGCCCGGTGTTGGACTTGATGCAAACCGTGCCGACCTTTGTCTACCTGATTCCGACGCTGACCTTGTTTGGCCTGGGTGTCGTGCCAGGGTTGATCGCCACCATCGTATTCTCTATTGCCGCGCCGATTCGTTTGACTTACCTCGGCATTTTTCAGGTGCCTAAGGAACTGGTTGAAGCGGGTAAATCCTTTGGTTGTTCCAACCGCCAATTGTTGTGGCGCATCGAATTGCCCGCCGCCGCTTCCAGTATTGCGGCGGGGATCACCCAGTGCATTATGTTGTCTCTGTCGATGGTGGTTATTTCCGCTCTCGTTGGTGCTAACGGTCTGGGGCGTCCGGTTGTGCGTGCGCTGAATACCGTAGACATTGCCAGCGGCTTTGAAGCAGGTCTTGCCATTGTGTTGCTGGCCATTGTGCTGGACCGTCTGCTCAAACAAAAACACGAGGTGAGCTGATGATTGAATTTAAAAACGTCGACCTGGTGTTTGGTAAAAACCCGGAGCGGGCATTGCCTTTGCTGGACCAGGGCTACGATCGCGATCGGCTGCAGAGCGAAACCGGTCTGGTTCTGGGGGTTAGCCAGGCTAATCTGAAAGTCAATAAAGGCGAGATTTGTGTACTGATGGGTTTATCCGGCTCGGGTAAATCCAGCTTGTTACGGTGTGTGAATGGCTTGAACCCGGTTACCCGGGGTGAGGTGTTGATCGAGCACAAGGGCAAGGTACTGAATTTCTTCGACGCCGATGCGCAAACCCAGCGCGAAATCCGCATGAAGCGCATATCTATGGTGTTCCAGAAATTCGCGCTGATGCCCTGGCTGACGGTTGCAGAAAACATTGGCTTTGCGCTTGATGTGCAGGGGCTTTCCAAAGCCGAAATCAACCAGCGGGTTGATGCGCAACTGGAGCTGGTTGGGCTGACCGAATGGCGGGATCACAAACCCAGTGCGCTGTCTGGTGGCATGCAGCAGCGGGTCGGGCTGGCCCGGGCGCTGGCTACAGAGTCCGATATCCTGTTGATGGATGAACCCTTTTCTGCATTGGACCCACTCATTCGCCAGCAATTACAGGAAGAGTTATTGCAACTGCAATCGCGTCTGCAAAAAACGATCGTGTTTGTTAGCCACGACCTTGATGAGGCACTGAAGCTGGGCAATACCATCGCCATCATGAAAGATGGTCGCATTGTTCAGCAGGGAAACCCTCAGGACATTGTGCTGCACCCGGCTACCCAGTACGTCGAAGATTTTGTGGCCCACACCAACCCTTTGCATGTTTTGTTGTGCAACGATATTGCCGACCCTCTGGTGGAGCAGCCTAACAAAGAGGGCCGTTATTGTATCGATACAAAGCAGGACTGCTGGTTTAATATCGAGTCGAAAGAAGCGTCTTGCCAGAACCAGCCGGTGCCCGTGCAACGCTGGCAGGACGGTGAGCCAATGACGGCATTGCGCAATACACCAACGCTAGTCAGTGCCAGTACCAGTTTTCATGATGCCCTGGAAATTCGGCACCGTACCGGTTATGCCGTGCTGGTCGAATGCGATGATCAAAGCTTTAAAGTGATAGGTGACGAACAGCTTTACCGTGGGTTGTTGGGAAACCTTGACTGAAACACAGCGTTTTATCAGGTTCTACAGAGGCACGACGCTAGCAAACCCCGTACACTGTCCGCTCGACCATTGTGGAGGGTGAACATGCGGGGGTTGTTGCTCGCCGTCAGTGCTTACGGTATCTGGGGCTGCTTTCCTTTATTTTTCAGTTTGCTGGCCAATGTGTCGGCCTTCGAAGTGCTGGCGCATAGAATTGTCTGGGCCTATTTGTTTACCGGCCTGGTCATTATAGGGCTGGGTCGGCGCAAACAATTGGCGGCCCTTATTGCCAACCGCCGTGCCCTGGCCTGGTTGTCATTATCCGCCGCGCTGATTTCGATTAACTGGCTGGTGTTCATCTGGGCGGTATCAGCCGGTCGCGTGCTGGAATCGAGCCTGGGTTATTTTCTGACGCCGCTGGTCAGCTTGTTTCTGGGTCGGTTACTGTTGAAGGAATCGATGAATCGCTGGCAAGTCATTGCTGGACTGATCGCAGCGGTTGCGGTTTTGTTTGAGCTGGTGGCCATCGGCCGCTTGCCCTGGGTGTCGCTGGTGCTGGCGGGCAGTTTTGGTTTGTATGGGCTGGTACGCAAGATGCAGCCCGTCGACAGCCTGAACGGCCTGCAGGTTGAAACCATGGTGGTTTTACCCGTGGCGCTGCTGTACCTGGCTTGGCTATGGTCTGCCGGCCAAATGATGTTCGCGCAAACGCTGAGCGATACGGTTCTGTTGATTGCGGCAGGCGCCGTCACAGCGGTACCGTTGTTGCTGTTTGCGGCTGCGGCCCGGCGTCTGGATCTGATCGTGGTTGGGTTCATCATGTACCTGAACCCGACGCTGCAATTTCTCTCGGCGGTCTTCATTCTCGATGAAGCCTACCCACCGCAACGACTGCTCACCTTCGTACTGATCTGGATCGCCATGGGCTTTTTTCTGGCAGGCCTGTGGCAAACACACCGACAGTCCCGACGAGCATTGGCCCGTGGGGCTTAATCTTTAGTAGGAAGCCAGTCCCCTGGGTGACCGGGGAGAATAAATAATCGGCGAAAATAACCCCTAGAGCAGAGCAGTAAATCTGCCCCCGGGAAACAATCACCGTTTATTTATACCGTTATCTACTTTGCAGTTTTCTGCAGCTGCTGATAGAGGGTCTCAGCCAGCGCTTTCAGCTCCAGCGCCTGATCCGCCGTCATGTCAGTCTGACAAACCAGGGCTGCAGGCACATCCGCCGCTGCCTCTCTCAACGCCTTTCCAGCCTCGGTCAGCGTGATGGTCTTGCGTCGCTCATCAGTATCGGCACGCCCCCGAATCAGCAGTCCTTTTTGCTCAAGTCGCTTCAGAATAGGGGTCAGTGTGCCTGAATCGAGTCGGGTGTGGTGCACCAGGTGACGAATCGGGACGCCGTCTTCCTCCCACAGAGCCAGCATCACCAGATACTGCGGGTAGGTCAGGTCCAGTGGTTCCAGCAGCGGGCGATAGGCGCGAATCAGTGCGTTGGTGGCGGAATAGAGTGCGTGACAAATCTGATTCGTCAGCTTCAATTGGGGCAGGGTGTTGGCGTTGTCAGTCACGTTGGCGTCCGGTCGCAGGAAAAGGAATGTGTCGTGGCCAACTAGTTTGCGCACAAGGTATTGACGGGTCAAGGTGTAGTCTCTATTATTTTGTGCACAAGATAGTTGTAAGCAAATTAATTGGGTGGGCGTGTAAGAGAACGCGCCATACTCCGACTGTTAAAACTAATACAAGGGAAGAAACCATGAAAACCGTTTTAATCATTCTGCTGGTACTGATCGTGCTGGCCTTTGTCATGATCTATATGCAAAACAGCCGCGCGCCCAGCTTGGGCCATAACCAGGGGCGCTTGAAGCCGTTGTCCGGTAAGCCGAACGCTGTCTCAACCCAAGCCGATGACGTGGCCAGACGCGTGGCACCCTGGCCGTTCAAGGCCGACCGGGAACAGACGATGGCGGCCATTCTTACGGCAGTGAAAGAGTACGGTGGCGCAGAGGTGGTTAAACAGGAGGACGACTACCTCTATGTGGTTTTCACCACCGACCTGATGAAATTTCATGATGACGCCGAGTTTTACCTCGATGAAGATGCCCGTGAAGTGCACTTCCGCTCCGCCAGCCGGGCCGGCTATTCAGACCGGGGGCTTAACCGCCAGCGTTATGAACGACTGACTGCTCTGTATGAACAAGCTCAGAGCTGAATCCAAGGATGTCTATGAAACCCTATGATCTGATTGTTATTGGTAGCGGCGCGGGTGGCCTCACGGCCGCCTTTACGGCACTGGGATTTGGCAAGCGTGTTTTGATTGTTGAAAAAGACCGGCCCGGGGGCGAGTGCACCTGGTCTGGTTGTGTGCCGAGCAAGGCGCTGATCAATCAGGCCAAAGAGGTTCACATCGCGCGGAAGTTTGCGGATATTGCCATCGATACCGGCGCCATTCTTGAACGTGTGCGTGCGGTTAGCGAACACGTCTATGAGGAAGAAACGCCGGAAGTACTGCAGAAAGCCGGGGCTGACTATGTGAATGGGTTTGCCCGTTTTATCAGCCCGACCCGGATTGAGGTTGGAGAAAAGACCTACGAGGGCAAAAAGTTTGTACTGGCCACCGGCAGTTCTCCCTTTGTGCCGCCCATTCAAGGCCTGGATCAGGTCGATTACCTGACCAACGAAAACTTCTTCCAGCAAACGACCTTGCCCGCCTCGGTCATCGTGCTGGGTGGTGGACCCATCGGTATGGAGCTTGCCCAGGCGATGAACCGGCTGGGCGTACAGGTGACTCTGGTTGAGATGATGCCCGAGATTCTGTCGCGCGAAGAGCCGGAGTTTTCGGCGTTGATTCGCCAGCGTTTGAGTGCCGAAGGCGTGCGGTTCGAACTCGGCACCAAGGCGGTCGGGGTTGAGAAAACGGCCTCTGGCGTGCGCCTTAATACTGAAAAAGGCGAAGTAGCGGGCTCTCTGGACGCTGAAAACCTGCTGGTTGCGATTGGCCGGGCGCCCAACGTGAAGGGCATGGGCCTGGAAGACATCGGTGTGGATGTCGACAAAAGCGTTCTCGTCAATCAGCACCTGCAAACCAGCGTTAAAACCATTTACGCCTGCGGTGATGTTGCCGGGCCCTATCTGCTCAGCCACATGGCTAATTTTCAGGGCAAGATAGCGGCGATGAATGCCATTCTGCCGATCAACCGCTCGGTGGATTACAGCCATGTGGCCTGGGCCACCTTTACCGACCCGGAATTCGCCCGGGCCGGGCTGACCGAGCAGGAAGCCAGAGAGCTGCATGGCGACAGCATTCGGGTGTACCGGTACGACTTTGCCAAACTGGACCGGGCCAAGACCAAAGCCGGTGATATTGGGCTGATCAAGCTGATTGTCAGCCGGCGAGGCAAGGTTCTCGGGGCTCACATTATTGGCGAACGGGCCGGTGAGTTGATTGCCGAGGTGCAGGTCATGAAAACGTTGAATCTAAATTTTGGCAAATTGCAGAAAGTGATCCATCCTTACCCTACTTATTCAGACAGTTTGCGTCAGCTGAGTCAGCAGGTGTTTCTGGATAACATTTTGAAACATCCTGTGGTGAGCTTCTTTCGTAATTTTGGTAAGACTGACAGACAGACTTCAGAGTAAGAGAGCAGGGGCTGTCCCGGGATATGCCCGTCGAGTCGGCCCTGCTCCCGCTGCTCCCAGCCCGCGTTTCCTTCCCCTTTTCGCGGGCTTCTTTTTGCCCGTTAGGGTCATGTGCGTACCTTCCGTTTCTTGAGTGAAATGCAGCATTCATACGGAATTTGTTGCCACAAAACCGTATCAGGCACCGGGTTGGTCTATCCGGGGTCGGCGTATACCCATCCATGGGGCCTAGACCGCAGCGTCCTGCTGCGGACTTCCCCGGATAGACCAACCCGGCACCCGATACTTAACCTTCGCTAAATTTTTATTCAACTTTCCCGAATAGCATCCAGCAAGCCGGTACTGGCAGCCCGCTGTCGAATCCACTGGCGCACCATCTGAATACCGGCCTCCTGCCGGCGGCTGGTCTTGTAGGCAAAGTAAAAGCGGTCGCCGGTGATCAGGGTGTGGCAGGGCAGTCGGATCAGGTCCGGGTCTTCACTGGCGTTGTACATGTAGTCGTTGGTCAGGGCGAGGCCCTGATGATGCCGGGCGGCCTCCAGGGCCAGCAGCATGTGACTGAAGTGCTGATACCGGGCGTTTGCAGGCAGGGTTAATCCGCCCTCGGCCAGCCAGCGTCTCCAGTCGTCTTTCTGTTCACCGAAGATGGAATAGGTCGACAGTAACGGGCATCGCATCAGTAGCGCGGGGTCAATGGTGGTCGGTTCTGGTGTTGTAATCAGCCCTTCCTGGTACAGGTCACTGCACAGCTGTTGCCAGTAGGTGCGGCTGCAAATGGGGAACAGACGCTCGGTGTAGAGCAGGTCGGTGGTGAAGCCGCGCTGATCGTTGTGCAGCGTGATGAAGCAGTCGGCCACCCGGTCTGATAGCTGTGGCGACTCGTTCATCATCTCCAGTTGCAGGTCGAGTTCCGGGTGTTGGCGCTGCAGGTAGGGCAGATTGGGGATCAGCCAGCGAACGGCGAAGGAGCTGAACAGGGCCATGCGCAACTGGGTGTCTGGCTTGCCCTGCAATTGCTCACTGGCCCGTTCGATCTGCAACAGGGCATTGGTGACCCCCTCCAAATAGTGTCGGCCAGGGTCAGTTAAGGCCAGATAGCGGCCCTGGCGCGTGAACAGGTCTTCCCCCAAGTAGCTTTCAAGTAACCGGATCTGGTGGCTGACCGCACTCTGGCTGACCGCCAGCTCATCGGCGGCCCGGCTGAAACTGTTGAGACGGGCAACGGCTTCGAACACGGGCAGGGCTTTCAGTGGTGGTAATTTCATAAACAGTCGGTCCGGCTAAGTATCTAAAATACTAATACCATAAAGAAAATATCATTTTTCTCAATACTTATGGCTAAGTAGACTCGCTGCATTGATTGAGAGCCGGCCGGAAGGCGTGCTCTCAGTACTTGAACGATTGAAACGGGAGTGTATC
This sequence comes from Saccharospirillum sp., assembly GCA_035704555.1. Classification (GTDB taxonomy): domain Bacteria; phylum Pseudomonadota; class Gammaproteobacteria; order Pseudomonadales; family Natronospirillaceae; genus Saccharospirillum. The sequence continues at coordinate 26,995 of DASSWT010000183.1, forward strand.
GAGATGCCGGGCAGAACCGTCAACAGTGCCATCTGGTTGCTGGTCATCGGTAATGCGCTGGCGCTGGTGTCCGATGCGCTGATCAAGTGGCAGGGGGCCGAGGTCCCGATATTTCAGTTTGTATTTGTCCGTACGCTCTGTGCCATGGCCATTTTGCTGCCACTGATGTCGATGATCGATCGTCAGCGTTTATTCGCTGGCTGGCGCATGCATCTGGTGCGTGCACACATCAGCCTGATGGGTATTTCCTGCATGGTGGTCGCGCTGAGTACCTTGCCGCTGGCCACTGCCAATGCCCTGTTTTATGCCGCGCCCATTCTGGTGATGGTCATCGCGGTGGTGTTTTTTCACGAAAAGCTGACCCCGCTGAGTCTCTTCGCAGTGATCAGCGGGTTTGTCGGCATCCTGGTTATCTTGCGACCGGTAGCGATCAGTTGGAGCAGCCTCAGCGCGATTGGGGTTGCGTGTTCGCTGGCGATCAACATTGTGTTGATTCGCAAATTACCGGGTGGTCAGTCGATGGTGCATACGCTGCAACTGACTCACCTGTTGATGCTACCGGCCGCCTTTTTATTAATGATGTGGGAGAACGAGCCGTTCGACTGGACGATTCTGTTCACCGCCTTTGGATCGGCGTTTTTCATCCTGTGCTACAACTTCACGGTGCTGATGGCCTATCGCTGGGTCGCGGCCAATGAAGTCACCAGTGCGGAATACACTGGTTTGCTCTGGGCGTTGCTGGGAGGCTGGGTATTCTTCGACGAGGCACCCGATATCTGGTTCATCATCGGGTCGAGCATGATCGTGGTGCCGCTGATTCTTATTGGACTGAAGGAACGCAAACGGGCCAAGCTGCCAGTACGCCAGGGCAGTGTAACGCCCTGAGTCGTGGGTAGCGCAAGTTTCGGAGTTCGGAGTCGGTACAGTGGCAGTGGTCCGCACCGGCTACCTGGGGTGTTCCTGTGGGGTCGGCGTAAATCCGTCCATGGAGCCTAGGCCGCAGCATCCCTGCTGCGGACTTCCCCACAGGAACACCCCAGGCAGCCGCTGCTTGTCAACTTAGCGAACTCCGAAACTTGCTTAGGCAATTTCACTCACTGCAAAGCAAAAATTCCAACAACGCTTTCTGCGCATGCAAACGGTTACCGGCCTGTTCCCAGACCACAGAGCGCGGATCGTCGAGCATATCCATGCTGACTTCCTCGCCGCGGTGGGCGGGCAGGCAATGCATAAAGACGGCGTCTTTATGGGCTTTGTCCATCAGCGCCGGTGAGACCTGCAGGGATTCAAACACCCGGCTGCGGTCGTCGGCTTCCTCTTCCTGGCCCATGCTGGCCCAGACATCGGTGGTAACCAGATGTGAGTTTTCCACTGCTTCCACCGGGTCTCGCATGATTTTTACCCGGTCACCGGCTTTGGTCAGCAATTTGGCCATGGGCTCAAAGCCTTCGGGGCAGGCGATGTTCAGTTTGAAATCGTACAAGATGGCGGCGTTGATGTAGGAATTGCACATGTTGTTGCCATCGCCGATCCAGGTGACGGTTTTGCCCTGAATGGAACCGCGGGCTTCCTGGAAAGCCTGCATATCGGCCAATAGCTGGCACGGATGGTAGTCATCGGTCAGGGCATTGATGACCGGAACCGTTGAGTATTCGGCAAAGGTTTCGATTTTTTCATGCTCGAAGGTACGAATCATCACCGCATCGACCATTTGCGACAGTACCCGGGCGCTGTCTTCAATGGGTTCGCCCCGCCCAAGCTGGGTATCCCGGGGTGACAGAAAGATCGCGCCACCACCCAGTTGCATCATGCCCGCCTCGAACGAGACGCGGGTCCGCGTCGATGATTTCTCGAAAATCATGCCCAGCACCCGGTTTTTCAGTGGTTCAAACACCTCGCCGCGCTTGAACAGGCCTTTCAGTTCGCTCGAGCGCTGAATCAGGAACCGCAATTCATCCGGGGTGAGATCATTCAGGGTCAAAAAATGCCTGACGGACATGGGTGGGTGACTCCGTTCTGGGGGTTTGTGGCCCCGCACAGGGGAGCCTGTCGGCCTTAGGGTGAATCGGCTGCGAAAGCGGGACGACGGCCCAAATATCCGCAAATTTTGAGCACATAGTCCCGCTATGCACTAAAAATTTGCGAAAATTTGGTCTCGCCGTCCCACTCCCTCGCTTCGATCCCCCTAAGCCCAACAGGCTCCCAAGCGGGAAAACCGTCAAGTTTACTGAAGCGGCTAGTGCAGAGCAATTGCAAGCCGCCTGCGATATTTGCAGTGATGTTTTGCACTTAATAAGAGTTTGAATTGGTAATGCAACAAGTGACGGGTGCCGGGTTGGCCTGTACGGGGAAGTCCGCAGCATGGACTAAAACGCCGGGAGCGTTTTAGCATGAGCGAAGCGAGCCCGAAGGGTGAATCCCAGGGATGGGATTCATATCATGCGGTCTAGGCTCCATGGACGGATTTACGCCGACCCCGGAAAGACCTACCCGGTATCCGGTACGGGCTTTGGCAGCAAATCAGCCCAAGTCGTAGTCCGTTTCAGGCGTGAAGTTTGAGGGAGCGCAATTGAAAATGGGCAATTAAACCCTCACTAACAGGGCAAGCAGTTATTGCCACTGTCATCCCCTGTCGATTCAACAGGATTGGCGTACAATAGCGACATCTGAAGCAACCTGTGGGATGAAACCATGACCGATACCCTGGCCAACATCAAAGAGCAAATCGAATCCAACCCGGTATTGCTGTATATGAAAGGCAACCCGAACCAGCCCATGTGCGGCTTCTCTGCGCAGACGGTGCAGGCTGT
>DASSWT010000190.1:0-21786 GCA_035704555.1 Saccharospirillum sp.
TTTCTGGTGCCGGTCAGTGCGCTGGGGTGGGGGTATGTGTTTCTTGGGGAGACGATCAGTCTGGCGGTTTGGCTGGGGATGGCGATCACCCTGTTCGGGACCGCCATCACCACCCGGTTGATCCGCTTTGGCCGGCCGAAACCGGCGACGGATCAGGCGCCGATGTAAAGCGCGCGCGGTCGAATCAGTCGGGCATCGGTCTGGAACTCGTGGTAATGCGAGACCCAGCCGAACACCCGGCTGCAGGCAAAGAAGGAGGTGAAATACTGCTCCGGAATACCCAGCGCCAGATAGACAGCGCCTTTATAGAATTCCAGGTTGGCGTGTATTTCCTTGCCTTTTTCGCTGAACACCGACTGGCAGGTGTCTTCCACCGCCACCAGCGTCTCCATCAGGTTTTCCCACTCGGTGCCTTCACAGAACTGGCGCGCCATCGGCTTGAGGATGGCGGCACGCGGGTCCAGCGCTTTGTATTCGCGATGGCCCATGCCCATGATCTTGACCTTGTTCGCCAGGGCATCACGCACCCAGGCGTCGGCTTTTTCCGGTGAACCAATGGTTTGCGCCATGATCACCGCGGCCTCGTCGGCACCGCCGTGCAGGGCGCCGGAGAGGGCACCCAGACTGCCGGCAACACTGGCTTGCAAACTGCCCTGGGTGCTGGCGATTACGCGGCCGGCAAAGGTCCCGGCGTTAAAACCGTGATCCAGCTGCAGAATTTGGGTAGCGTTGATGGCACCCAGTGCTTCGGCCGATGGCTTCTGGCCCTGAATCCCGTACAGCAGTGTTTCCAGAAAGCCGAGGCCGGCAGGCAGTACGCGTACCTGACCCAGAGTGCAGAGGTTGTGCCAGACACGAACGACGCCGTTTAACCGGGCGGCCAGCACCAGACCGTCTTGCCACTGGTCTGAAACAAAGTCGGGAGCGGGCTGGTTGGGTGTCAGGTTGGCAACCGGGGCCACACTTTGCAGCACCGCCATTGGGTGCAGAGTACGTGGCAATTGTTCCAGCAGGCGCAACTCAGTCGCAGTCAGTTCAGACTCGGCCGCCAGCCAGAGATCCAGAGCGCGAACCTGGTCTTCGGTAGGGTGTTCACCGGTCATCAGCCAGTAGGCGACGCCTGCAAATGGCTGCTTTACCAGTTCTTCAATCACTTCACCCCGGTAAGTCAGACGGCCGATTTCGCCCTCAACATTGGACAGACGGGTCGCACCGACGACTACGCCTTCGAGTCCTGAATTGATATCGGTAGTCATAAAATCACCTTCAATACGCTGTGAGGGCGCTATTAAACGCGCCCGGTTTTGGTTAATCTAATTAAACTTTATTAAGTTATGATAAGTAGGGCTAATCGTGCGCTTCGAAAACAGTGAACTGCGTATCTTTTTAAGCGTGGCGCGGACGGGTGGTTTTCGGTCGGCCGCCGCTGACTTGCACCTGACGCAATCGGCGGTCAGCCAGTCGGTAAAGCAACTGGAGACCAAGCTGGGTGTACCCTTGCTGATTCGTGAGCGGCCAGTCCGGTTAACCCCGGCAGGGCGGCGGCTGTACCGTTATGCGGATGACCAGCGTCAGCAGGAACAGCAGGTGTTCAGCGATCTGAACCGACTGTCCCGCGGGCTGGACCAGCGCCTGACGGTCGCCATCGACAGTACCAACAACCGCTTTGCCGGGGCTGAACTGATTTCGGTGTTTAACCGGCGCTGGCCCGAGGCGCGGCTGCGAATCATTGAGCAGCCCTCGCGGACGATCGTGCAATCGGTGATCAGCGGTGAAGTTGAACTTGGTCTGGGGCCGTTTCAGACCCGGATGGACCGGTTCGAGCGCGTGCCTTTATACCGGGAAAAACGCCTGTTGATGGTGAACCCTACCAAGCCGATTCACAGCGGCGCTCTGAGCCTGGCCGACCTGCGGCGTATCCCTCTGGTAGTGTCCTCTCTCGACGAGCCAGACCAGCGACCCTATCAGGAGAAACTGCGTGACCGCTTTCAGATGATCTGGCAGATCAGCAGTTTGAACGTGCGCCTGAATCTGATCGATCAGGGCCTCGCCGTGGGCTATATCAGTACCGAGGTAACCCGTCAGCTCCCCCAGATCCAGCATTTCCGGCCGCTGCTGGAGTTTGATTTCGCCAGTATTGAGCGCCAGGTGGGGGTGTTTTACCGGATGGACCGGGAACTGAGCCCCGTCACCCGGGATTTCATTCAGGTATGTCAGGCGTTCTGGCAGGACCGGCGTGCCCTTATTTCAAGTGAGTCGTGAGTCAGAAATTTCTAACTCACAACTCTCAGCTCGCAGCTTTCCTTGTCACCTCAACCTAAGGTAATCAACGGTAATTTCACGGGGGCGTTCTAGTTCGAACGCAAAGAGTTCCAGGTGGCTGATGTTGCTCATGTCCATGTCGCGGCCCGAGGGGGCGTTGCGGATGTCGGCCAGTGAGAACTCAATCAGATTCCAGCCGCTTTCGATGATAAAAGTGCTGTTGAACCGATCCTGATACAGCAGGGACTGTTCATGAGCCTGATCGTTAATGCGCAGGGTCAGCGGCATTGGTAGCAGGCTGGGGTTGTATACCTCAAAGTGCAGTGAGGTATAACCGGTCCAGTCGTTAGGTATCCGGATCATCCTGGCTCCCGAGTAGGTGCGGGTGCTGAGGCGGATAACCATGCTGTGGTTGCCGTGCCAGGCGCGTTCGTCCGTCAGGGAAACGTCGCCCTCCCACCAGTCCAGTTCATAGTCGTTTTCGAAGTCTGACAACACCGGCAGGGTATTCTGCAGCCGGTACTCAGTCAGACTGGCCTGGCTGACCATCACCAGTTGGCTGATAAACAGACCCGTAGCGATCAGCCGGCCCGTCCAGACCTGCGGGCTGGGTGGGTTCAGCCAGAATAGTGCCAGCCAGGCACCGATCAGATTGCGTTCCACATCCTCCCAGCTCTGGGTGCGACCCGTATTGTGCTGAATGTATTCAACAATGATGCTGACCAGAAACACCGCAATACTGATCGCCAGCCAGTGTGGCCAGGTGCGCATGTCCAGATTGTTGCGCAGCGCAAAGATTGCCAGGGCGAAAAAAACGATGTGGCCAAAATTAAGCAGGGTGCGCTCAAGTTCCGAATCAAACCCGAGGCCAGCGCTGTAAAAGAAAAACGGGATGCAGGCCAACAGTAAAACGGGCAGAAACCATCGTTTCAGGTGAGTCGAGAGTGGAGTGCGGGTCATAGGCGCCATATCTGATTCAGCGGGTCGGGTCGTGTTTGTTCGGCTCCCTGAAAGGCCATAGATGGCGGCAGGACAGGACTGGATACAGACTATGCCCGTGCGCGGCATGGATGTACACCGCGCACGTCAGATTCCAGTGACTCAGGCGCCGACGGTGAGAAAGCACTCGGCCAGGCGGGGGATATCGCGTTCTCGCAGACCGGCGACGTTTACCCGGCCACCGCCTACGATGTAAATGCCGTGATCGGCTTGCAGTGAGTCAATTTGTGAACTGGTCAGGCCGGTCACGGAAAACATGCCTCGGTGCTCGCCAAAGTAGTCGAATCGATCACTGCCGCTGATTTCCCGGAATTGACGAACCAGTTCTAAGCGCAGGCTGTTGATGCGCTGGTTCATTACCGTCAGTTCCTCCATCCAGAGGGTTTTCAGATCGTCTCGTCCCAGAATGGCCGCCACCAGTGCCGCACCGTGATCCGGTGGCATGGTGTAGCTGCCCCGGGCCACCTCCAGAATTCGGCCCTTTGCCTTCAAGCTTTCCTCAAGCGTATGGCCGACGACGATGGCCGCGCCGGTACGCTCCCGGTACAAACCGAAGTTTTTGGAGCAGGAGGTGGCGATGATCAGCTCTGGCAGACGGTCGGCCAGCAGGCGCAAACCGGCTGCATCTTCCATCAGACCATCGCCAAAGCCCTGGTAGGCGATATCGACGAAGGGCAGAAAGCCCCGTTGTTCGGCAAGCTCGGCAATGCGGTGCCAGGCGTCCATTGAAATATCGGCGCCGGTCGGATTGTGGCAGCAGCCGTGTAGCAGCAGAACGTCCTCTTCGCCGAGCGTCGCGATCTGGTCGAGCATGGCCGCTTCGTCGACCTGCTTGGTGGCGATGTCGAAATAGGGGTATTCGGCGACGTTCAGGCCAGCGGCTTCCATAACCGGTCGGTGGTTAACGTAACTTGGGTTACTGATCCAGACGGTGGCGCCAGGCCGGGCGGTTTTGATCAGCTCGGCGAGCATGCGCAATGCGCCACTGGCGCCCGGCGTCTGAATGCCTGCCGCCCGTGAGTGGGCCGCCGTGCCGCTGAGCAGCAGATCAATCAGGGCGGTATTGAACGTCTCATTGCCGGCCAGGCCGATGTAGCTCTTGGTAGTCTGGGTTTCCGCCTGTTCCCGTTGTGCCTGCCTGACGGCAGCCATGATCGGCGTCGCTCCGTCGGCATTGCGATAGACGCCGATGCCCAGATCAATTTTATCGCTGCGCTGATCGGCCGCAATGGCCAGGGTTAACCCCAGAATCGGATCTTGCTTCGGGGCATTGAGACGTTCAAACATTCGGACACTCCGCAGATGAAAAGGAAATCGTGGCTGACCGGGGCAGAGCCGTTACCGGGCCCGGATCAGCCCGCTGGCGGCAATCACGCCCAGGGTCACCAAGGATAACCCCAACAGCGTGATCAGTTCGACGCTTTCCTGCAAAAAGACCGCAGCCAGTACCGTTGCGCAGACCGGGGTCAGCGAGCCGATCGCCGAGGTGATTTCAGCCCCCAGCGCCCGGATCGCATAGCCATACAGAAAACCGGCGCCCAGACCGACCGCCAAGCCCTGAACCAAGAGCTGAAGCAGCCATTCCTGAGTCGGGACGGTAGTTACATCGATGCCAGTACCACTGACAATGCCGTAGAGTACCAGCAAAGCACCACTGGGAACCGTCAGCACTGCGGCGGTTTCCAGCGGGGCCAGTCCACTCTGGCGGACACTGAGTGTAAACAGGGCCCAACAGAGGCTGCACACCAGAAACATCATCTGCCCCAGAAACACCGGGCCGCTGACGTCGAGCCCAGAGGCCGCCAGCATGCACAGAATGCCGATAACAACACCGCCGAGCCCGAATAACCGGCCAGATGACAGCGGTTGGCGAAAAATAATGACCGCCAGTGCGGTCACAAAAAGAGGTGCGGTACCGGGGATCAGGGTACTGCCCTGAACCACTGGCGCCAGACCCATGGCATAGGCACTCAACAGGAAAAACGGCAAACCGGCACCCACCAGAATCCCGATCAGCCAGAGCGGATGCACTGCGAGAATTCGACGGCGGTGACGCACCAGATAGGGGGTTAACAGCAAACCGGGCACCGCGAACCGGAACACCGTCAGTTCAAAGGTTCCCAGGGCCGACAGCGCACCGTAACGCAACGACAGAAAATAGCAGGACCAGATCAGCACCGTCGCCAGAGCCGCCGCATAACCGGCCAGACGCAGCGCGGGTGTGGACAGCTGCGGCAGCACCTCAGTCAGGCTGCGACGGGGCAAAGTCATCGAAGATGAGCTATTAAACGGTTGGGTCATGGTCGGAAACTCCGGTCAGGCAGGGGGCGATGGCTGCACAGTGTGACGCAAAGCTAGAGGCACAAGCGGGTAAATACCGAGCGCAGATGCAACTCAATTAGCTCATTGTGCTAAGGTATCTTAATCTTTTAACGTTCTGTGCTAACAGTAGAGGTGGAGAGGAAATGCTGGATCGAATTGATCGCCGACTGCTGGACGCTGTCCAACGCGACGCCCGCCTGACAACCGCTGAACTTGCCGAGCGGGTCGGGTTGTCAGCCTCCCCCTGCGCCCGGCGTTTGCGCCGCCTTGAGGAAGAGGGTTACATCAGCGGCTACCGTGCCCACCTCGACCGCCAGCGCCTGAACCTGGGTATCACCATTTTTGTTCATGTGCGACTCAATCAGCACCAGGACAGCCTGGTCGAGGCGTTTGAGGATACTCTGCGGGAAATGCCCGAAGTGATTGATTGCCATACCGTATCGGGTTCCTTCGACTACTTATTGCAAGTGGTCACCGCCGATCTGCCAGGCTATGAACAATGGGTCCGTCGCCTGCAGAAAGCGCCGGCGGTCAACACCATCGACAGCAGTTTTGCCATTCGTGCAGTCAAGCAGCAGGGGCCCTTGCCGTTGCTGTGAACCCGGTGGAGACCGGGGCAAAATGGCCGTACAATGCCAGTCCGTTTTTGACCGACCCCTGAAAGGCGACCCCTGCATGTCAGATTTCACGCGAGATCATCTGGAAAACTGGTTAAAGGATCTGTCGGTCCGGCATTATCTGTGTCCGAATTGCGATGGCATTCACCTGACGGACCTGGAAGAACAGTTGGGTGTACTGGAAAGCCGGGTATTCCTGGACGATCTGATGATCATCATCTCAACCGAGTTACCGATACGCCCGTCCGCCGTACTGCCCCTGCATGGCAGCCTAAACCTGGTGAACTTCGAGCACCCATTGGTGAAGGTAACGCTGAACCTCCACGACGACGAAATTCCCCGCCTGGTGATAAGCGGTATTCTGATCGCTACTGAACTGTCACCCGGGTATTTCAACGCTTTCCTCAATGCCGTGACCGAGAGCACACTGAATGTGCTTGAACACGCGACGGCACTGGACGTACTGTTTCTCGATGAGCCCGAACTGGACGTAGATGCCAAAGGCGATGCGTTGCATTAACGCGGTTGTCGTTTCCATGAACATTGGAGTTGGGGTGTCCGGCGTTGCCAAGCATTCGTGCAGGATACCAGATAGGCCTGTCCGGGGCCGGCGTGAACCCATCCATGGGGCCTAGACCGCAGCATCCTTGCTACGGACTTCCCCGGACAGGCCTACCTGGCACCCTGCACTTGGTATTGTGGCCAATTCGACTTTTTAGTGATCTTTAAACGCAACCAGGATATCGACATGGCAAATGACTCCACTTCCGATCACTCCTTTGTAATTGATCACTGGCGGTTTGATCTGCAGCCTCCCGAATCGCAGGCCGGCGCGCCTGATGAGGTGACTCAGCGTTGGGTGCATTGTCAGCGGGATGATGCCGGGTTGCCTGGCTGGTTAACGCGTCTGGATATTGGCCGCGGGTTGCGCCAGGCCTTGTTGGCGGAAGATACCCGGCCCCGGTTTGAACCTGTTGGTGATGGATTCCTGTTGATATTGCGAGGCGTCAATCTGACGCCGGGTGCCGAGCCCGATGACATGCTTAGCCTGCGCATGCTCTGGTACAAAGATGGGTTGATCACCTTGCGCAAGCGGCCGTTCAAGGCCATTGCCAGCGTACGTGAACGGCTTGAACAAGGGCAGGGGCCAGTGTCGGTCAGTGCCTTGCTGGTCACCATTATTGAAGCGCTTAACGACCGTATTGGTGAATTGCTGGAAGCATCGGAGCGGGAGCTGGAAGTTCTTGAGAGCCGGGACAGCAGCGTCAACCCGCAGCAGTATTTGTCGGACCTGACTCATTTTCATAAACGACTGTTGCGTCTGAACCGGTTTATCAGACCGCAGATGGGTGCGCTGGACCGGCTGGCGGGCGAGGCGGGTGAATGGTTGTCGGACCGGGATATCATGTTGCTGGCCAACCAGCGGGACGTGACGTTGCGCATGCTGGAAACCATTGAAATGCTGTTGCAGCAAATTCAACTGGTGCGGGACGAACAGCAGCAGGTGTTGGCTGAGCGTATGAACCGCAATACTTACTGGCTGTCTGTGATTGCCGGTATCTTTCTGCCACTTGGTTTCCTGACTGGCTTATTTGGTATCAATGTTGGCGGGATGCCAGGCGTCGATGATGGCATGGCGTTCTGGTATACCTGCATTGGGCTGGGTGTGGTTGCGGTCATCGAGTTTCTGATATTGCGCCGATTACGTTTCTGGTAACCATAAAAAAACCGGGACTGGCCCGGTTTTTTTATGACTATCCAGCTTATTGCTGGGGTGCATTGTCCGCTTGTGTCGGCATATTGCCCACGTTGTAGTGGTGCACATCCCGCTGTGGAAACGGAATGCTGAGACCGGCTGCCTCGACCGCGATTTTTACTTTTTTCTGCATTTCCCACCAGATTGTCCAGTAATCGTCTACCGTGGCCCAGGCGCGAATTTGCAGGTTGACCGAGCTGTCGCCCAGTGACTGTACCATCACCTGTGGCGCAGGGTCCTCAAGAAAGCGGGGTTCTTCATCCACCAACTGCTGCAAGGCGCGGAAGCCGGCATCCAGATCGTCGTCGTAGGCAACGCCAACCACCACGTCCATCCGGCGGGTGCCATTACGGGTTGAGTTTTGAATCGTGGCGTTCCAGACGTTGGAGTTGGGTGCTGAAATATACTGACCATCCGGCGTTTTCAGGATGGTTGTGAACAGACTGATCTCTTCCACTGTGCCACCGGTCCCGTTGAAGGTGATGTAATCCCCAACTCGAAACGGACGCAGAATCAGCATCATGATGCCGGAGGCAATGTTGCTCAGGGTGTCTTTCAATGCCAGGCCAATGGCCAGACCAGCCGCACCCAGCAGGGCGACGATTGAGTTCGTATTGACGCCGAAAATATCCAGCACAATAACAGCCGCGACAATGTAGACCGCATAACCGGCGATACCGGCAAACAATGGAATCAGCGTCGGATCCATGCGTTTAATGCGTTTGCCGCTGTTGCGAATCGACTTTTTAACGGTATTGGAAATGATACTGGCGACAATAAATACCGCTATAACCAACAGCAGTTTGTAGCCGATACTGAGAATGAAGGGGGAGTTTTCCACCCAGAAGTTGACGATCCAATCCAGCATTTAGAGGGTTCCTTCAGGCTTTGAGACAGTGACAAGCGTAGCGCTATCGCGAGCTAATTTAAAGCGCAGCCTCGCGTGAATTGTTCAGGCTCTCTCTTGAAGGCAATATTATTGCTTCGCCTGCCCGTGAGCCAGGGAGTCCAGAATGGCGCAATCGGGTGACTGGTTACCAGGGCAGCGGGACACCAGATCAATCAGGGTTTGTTTCATGGCGGTCAACTGCCGGATTTTTTCGTCCAGTTCATCGAGGTGCTCGCGTGCCAGTGCATTGACGGATGCACTCGCCCGGGTCGGGTCATCGTACAGATCCAGCAATGACCTGCATTCTTCCAATGAGAAACCCAGCGTTCGGGATCGGGCCAGAAACTGCATTCGCTCGACGTCCCGTGTACCGTACTGGCGGTAGCCGTTACCGGCGCGGCGCGACTGAATCAGCCCCAGGCTTTCATAATAACGGATGGTTTTCGCCGGCAGGCCGGATGCCACCGCAGCCTCTTTGATCAGCATTTTATAGCCCTCCCTTGGGTTGCGTTTATGGCCTAGTGGTCCATGCGTGAAATTCTGTTACTAAGGAACGACGCTAGCAAGCTCAGAGCGAGGCGGAGAACCGCCGGAATAGCATCGCTATTTCAAGGTTTGACAACGAAGCTCTGGGCTTGCTAGCAAAGTGAACAGTGACAGAACTTTCCGTATGGCCCACTAGTTTTGAGCTTACAGCCGGTGGAATGTCAAGCGCGGATGTGCGGTCATTACCCTGCGGTCTGCACAGGCTCTGCTATAGTTAAGGTAGCCGGTTTGTCATTGTATCTGCGAACCATGACAACCGAAGACGATTTATTCACACCTCTCTGTGATACAAGGATCCCACTATTATGCCAAAAGATCATCTGCGAGCCTTGCTGGAACGGTTGCGGTCGACAATGGATGAAGGTGAAATCAGCCCCCAGCAACAGGAGTTGCTGGCCAAAGTCGAGTACCACATCCACAACGTGGATGAGCCGGACCCGGAAGAGCCCAGCCTGCGGGAATCGATTGAAATGCTGATCGAGGACCTGAGCGTCGATCATCCACGCAGTGCTGCCGTGGCCAGAAACATTCTGGAATCACTGGCCAGTATGGGTATTTAACGGTGCAGGCGCTGCCTGATTTGACTGACCGTCAACAAAACCGCAAAGGCAATAACCGCCGTTACCACAATCGCCGGGCCACTGGGGGCGTTGGTTAGCCAGGAGCCACCCAGCCCGGCCCAGACGCAGAGCACACCCAGAAAAGATGCACCCACCGCCATCTGCTCGGGTGTTTTTGACAGCCAGCGAGCGGCGGCAGCCGGTATGATCATCAAAGCGGTGATCAGCAGTATGCCGACAATTTTCATCGCCACGGCGATGACCAGTGCGATCAGAATCAGATAGACAATGCGAATGCGCTCGGTGGCAATGCCCTCGGCGCGGGCCAGATCCTCATGTACGGTGATGGCCAACAGGGGCCGCCAGATCAGCGCCATGACCGGCAGCGCCACGACCAGAATGGCGGCAACCCAGAGTACATCGCCCCGGTTAACCGCCAGCAAGTCCCCGAACAGCAAACCGCTCAGGTCGATCCGTACCGACTCGGAAAATGCCAGCACCAGCATGCCAACGGCCAGGGAACCGTGGGACAGAATGCCCAGTAGGGTGTCTGAAGGCAGGCGTCGCTGGCGTTGCAGGCCAAACAGCAGCAGAGCCAAAGCGGTGGTCACCAGGGCAATGCCAACGGTCAGATTCAGATTCAAAACCACGGCCAGAGTAACCCCGAGCAGGCCGGAATGGGCCATGGTGTCGCCAAAATACGCCATTCGCCGCCACACCATAAAACTGCCCAACGGGCCAGCGAGCAGGGCGATACCGGTACCGGAAAGCAGGGCGGGCCAGAGCAGTTCAATCATGAATGTGCCTTCCCTGTTCAGCGAGGCTGTGGTTGTGGTCATGGTGATGGCTATAAAAAGCGAGCGCATCGGCGTGCTTGTGCCCGAACAGCTGGGTAAACTCCGGTTGCTGGGTGATGGTTTCCGGCGCTCCGGTGCAGCATACATGGCCGTTCAGGCAGACCACTTCGTCGGTAGCGGCCATGACCAGATGCAGGTCATGCGATACCATCAGAATGGCGCAACCGCGTTCATCGCGAATGCGCTGAATCAACCGGTACAGATCCACTTCGCCATTAAAGTCGACACCCTGGACGGGCTCGTCAAGCACCAGAACATCCGGGTTTTTCAGTAAGGCCCGCGCCAGCATAACCCGTTGAAACTCACCGCCACTGAGCTGTTGCACCGGCCGGTCGATCAAATGCGGTACGTCGGTCAGGCGCAGGGCGTCAATCACCGCGAGCCGCGGTGCCCGGTAAGTCAGCGTCATCAGCCGATACACGGATAAGGGCAGCGTGTCGTCGATGCTGATGCGCTGCGGCATGTACCCTATGGTTGTCGACGGTGCCAGCGTCAACTGACCTTCACTGACCCGGTGAACGCCCAGCAGGGCCTTGATCAGCGTCGACTTGCCGGCGCCGTTGGGGCCGATCAGCGTGACGATCTGACCACTGAACACCTTCAGATTGACGTTGCTGATAATGGTTTCACCACCGAGTCGAACGCCCAGTTGCCGGGCTTCTATAAGGGGTTGAGCGTGTGACACGGGTGTAATGTCTCCTGATATTTCCAATGGGCAGCGGGGTCGGTTTTGGCAACGAAACCGTCAAAGCGACCCCAGACTTGAAGTTACAGTGTATCATACCAACTATTTAACCTGCTCCCGGAACCCTTTTGCAATGAGTGACTTATGATTTTGTTTACGAAGCTGGCCCGTCCGGTCTGGCCACTGGTACTGCTGGTGTTAATGCTATCCCCGACGAACGTTCTGTCTGATCCGCCCCGGGTTCTGGTTTCCATCGCCCCGCTGCACAGTCTGGTGGCTCAGGTGATGGAGGGCGTGGCGACCCCCGATCTGGTTTACGAGGCCAGTCAGTCTCCCCATTCCAGTGCCATGACACCCCGGCAACTGAAAGCAGTGGTCGAAGCCGACCTGCTGTTCTGGATAGGCCCGGAACTGGAGACCGCCCTGTCGCGTCTGTTGCCACGCCTGCCGGATGACGCCCGGGCGTTTGAATTACACGATTTCGACACCGGCATGACCTTGCTGCCGATGCGCGACTCCCTGTTCACCCCCTTGGGTTCCGGGCATGAACACGAGCATGATCACGGTGATCTGGACCCTCACGTCTGGCTATCACTGGACAACGCCCGTGTGTTTGTCGATTTCGTAGCCGCCCGCCTGACCGAGCTCGACCCGGATCATAGCGACGCCTATCAACATAATGCCGGGCAGACCCGGTCGCGCCTGGACAGTCTGGCCAACCAACTTGACGATCGGTTGAATGGGAGCCGGAATACCCCTTACATCGTGTTTCACGATGGTTTCCAGTATTTTGAGCAGGATCAGAACCTAAACGGGTTGGGGGCTCTGGTGCTGAACCCGGATCTTCCGCCGGGACCGAGAACGGTCGCCCGGTTGCGTGACCTGGCAGCGCCCCATGAGCGTGTCTGCCTGTTCCGGGAACCCCAGTACAGTGAACGCTGGCTGCTGCCGCTGGTCGATGGTTTGGATACCGCCACCCTGGGTACCATTGACCCTCTGGGCCAGCTATCCGAACCCGGCCCCGGGCTTTATGCTGATATGATGCTGCGACTGGCCGACGATCTGGCCGCGTGCCTGGGAGAACCTTAATGGCGGTACCCGAAATTGAAGCCGTGCTTTGGGATATGGACGGGGTGTTACTGGACTCCGAACGTCTGGTGCAGTCTGTCTTCGTTGAAGTGATGACCAGCGGTGGGCCGGTACCGGATGCCGAACGCCGGTATCTGGAAACCATCGGTTTGAACAGAACCGGGTTAATTCAATGGTTTCTCAGCTATGTCGATTCTGCAGACAGTGCCGAATACTGGATTGACCAGACGCGCGACCGTTATACCGAGCGCGCCAAGACCGAACTGGTGATAAAACCCGGTGTGATCGAGTCGCTGGAGCATGTGGCCCGCTCCGGCCGACGCCAGATGGTTGTCACCAGTACCCGCGCGGCGCTGGCCGAAGCCAAGCTGGCCCGTGTCGGTTTGCTGGGCTATTTCGACTCCCTGCTGGGCGGCGATCAGGTAGCCCAGGGCAAACCTCACCCCGAACCCTACCTGGCGGGCTGTGCCCGGCTGGATGTTACTCCGGCAATGGCGCTGGTCGTCGAAGACAGCCCGAATGGCGTGCTTGCCGGGCTCGCCGCCGGCTGCGCCGTCCTGCATGTGCCGGACCTGGTACCGACCGACCCGGAATGGGCGCCCAGGCTGGCCGCCACCCTGCATTCGCTGGAGGCTTTTCCCGCCTGGCTCGACCCTAACGGTGCGGAGACCAAACGATGATGCAACTGGACCATATAGAGCCACTGGCCAAGCTGGGCATTGAATGGGTCCACAGCGATGACAGCCGCACCCTGTTCCGGATGCCGTTGCAGGGTAACCGGAACGACAAGGGGACGGTGTTTGCCGGCAGCCAGTATGCGGCGCTGGTAATCTCCGGCTGGTACCACACCGCCCGGTGGGCCGGGCTGCAAGGCTTGCCCGAGCAGGTAGCCATTAAAGACAGCCAGGTGAACTACCCGAAAGCGGCCCGGTCGGATCTCGATGTTGAGGCACGTTTTACGGCACCACCGGATGTGCGACCCAGCGGTCACTGGCGTGCCCGGGTTGAAGTGGTTGCCCGGGACGACAGTGGCGATGTGGTTGCGATTCTGACCGGCGATTACCGGGTGCTGATACCCGCTGGCGCATGAGTCCGAGACGGGTAACACTGACCCAGCTGTTTTTGCAGCCCCGGGTGCACCGCGTCTGGATGCTCAAGCATGGCGCGCTCTGGTTGGATCTTCCGGCCCCGTTGTGCGAGGCCTTCGAGTCGCTGTGGCAGCGCTATTGCGCAGTGCATAAACCACCGCCCACTGATTTTCTGATGGGGGAAGATCTGGTCGAAAACGACGCCCTGTTCGCGCTGTTTGCCAGTGCGGTCTATCTCGATCGTACATTGCCAGCCTTTTACAGTGAGGCAGCAAAAGACGGACTGCACTGGCACTTTGATACCGCGCTGGCACTTTGACACCACAAAAGTTTGATACACTATTTGGCATCGGTCGGAACTGCCAGCAGGAACCTGAATGACGCAACTGAGTGTTAACCTGAATAAAATTGCTTTGCTGCGGAATTCCCGTGGTCGCGATTTCCCCAACGTGGTGACCTTTGCCAAAAAATTCATCGCGCTCGGCGTGCACGGCATTACCATTCACCCGCGCCCGGATGCCCGCCATGCCACCGCACAGGACGCACACGATCTGAAGACGGCGCTGGCTGCGCACCCCGATGTTGAGCTGAACATAGAAGGGTACCCGACTGAAGATTTTCTGGCGTTGATTGAAGCGGTTAAACCTCAGCAGTGCACCCTGGTGCCGGATGAGCCCAACCAACTGACGTCAGATCACGGCTGGGATTTCACTCAACATGCCGATTTTCTCGAAACTGTTTTGTCGCGTATTCACGCCGTTGGCGTGCGCAGCTCCGTGTTTCTCGACCCGGATACAAACCAGGTTGAGCTTGCCGCGAACTCAAGCGCCCAGCGTATTGAGCTGTATACCGAAGGCTATGCCAGCGCCTTTGGCACCGAATCGGCGGGGGCCGTTCTGGCAAAGTACCGGGAAGCCGCAGACCTTGCGCGTCAATTGGGGCTGGGCGTGAATGCCGGTCACGACCTTGATCTGCATAACTTGCCGGATTTTCTGTCCATTCCGGGCATTCTAGAAGTATCGATTGGCCATGTTCTGACCGTCGAATGCATTGAGCAGGGCATGGACGCTGTGATTGACCAGTATCTGGCGATCTGTGCGACCAACCCATCGACCTGAGCCTGTGTACGCGTTACCGGGAATACATAATTTCGAAGCAGGATGACCGCTCCTACCATTTTACCGTGCAGGAATAAGCTCTTATGGAACTGGCCATTGCCGATTTAGACGCCACCGCTATTTACAAATTGATGGTGGGCTCCATTCAGCCCCGCCCAATCGCCTGGGTGTGTACCCGCAATGAGCAGGGGGTGCTGAATCTGGCGCCGTTTTCATTTTTTACTCTGGTCAGTGTCAACCCGCCTATCGTTGCGTTTGCACCGTTGCGCAAACCCGATGGTACTGAGAAAGATACCGTACTGAACCTTGAGGAATGCCCTGAGTTCACACTGAATATTGTCAGCCATTCGGTTGTCGAGGCCATGAACCAGACGTCAGCCCCGCTGGCACGTGGAGACAGTGAAATTGGCTTTGCCGGGTTAACGACGGTGCCGTCCCTGACGGTTATGCCACCGCGTGTCGAGCAGGCGCTGATCCATTTTGAATGCCGGCTGCGCGACATACAGCGCTTTGGCGACCAGCCGATGGCGGGCCGGCTGATTCTCGGCGACATTGTTCATGTGCAGGTGGACGACGCGCTTTATGACGACGGCCGTATTCTCGCCGACAAACTGGACGCCGTCGGCCGCATGGCAGGCAACACCTACAGTACCACGCGCGATACATTTGAAATCGAACGTCCCGGCTGACCGCCGTGTCCTTTATCGTTCTCTTCGCGGTGGCCTTTGTTGCCGCAACGCTGTGGCCACTGGGCACCGAGTTGTTGTTTATCGGCCTGGTGCGTCAGTCCGGTGATTTGTTTTTGGCCTATTGGCTGGTGGCAACCCTGGGCAATGTACTTGGTGCCTGGTTAATGCTGATGCTGGCCCGGTGGGCGCGTCAGGCGGGTGTGGTATCTTCACGCTGGCAACCTGCACGGGTTACAGAGCAACGGATGCAACGCTGGGGTACGCCCTTGTTGGCGATGGCCTGGCTGCCCGTTGTGGGGGATTTATTGCCGGTTGCTGCCGGGTGGTTGCGTATGCCGCTGGCCGCGTCGGCGTTCTGGCTGACGCTGGGTAAAGGTGTGCGCTTTTTCCTGATTGGATTCTGGCTGGCTTAAACCCGCTATCAGCGCACAGCAGTCAGTGAATTAAGCGGCTATTCTATTATTGTTCACGGCTATTCGCGATTGAATCTTGTAGAGTGGGTGATCATGGATGATGACTCATAACAACCTATACGTGGGAGAATCGGATTGAACTTGGATCATTTGCTGGAAAGCAACCGACAATGGGCGGAGCAGATCACTGCTGAGCAGCCGGATTTTTTCAAGCAACTGGCGCGTCAGCAAAAGCCTGAACTGTTGTGGATAGGCTGTGCCGACAGCCGGGTGCCAGCCAATGAGATCATGGGGTTGATGCCGGGCGAGGTTTTTGTACACCGCAATGTTGCCAACCTGGTGGTTCATACCGATTTGAATTGCTTGTCGGTAATTCAGTTCGCTGTGGATGTGTTGAAAGTAAAACACATCATCGTGACCGGGCATTACGGGTGTGGCGGGGTGGCGGCGGCATTGAACAATCAGCGGCTGGGGTTGATCGACAACTGGCTGCGCCACATTCAGGATGTGCTGAAAATCTACCGTCGCTATTTTGATGCATTGCCCGACGAGATGACTAAACTGAATAAACTCTGTGAAGTGAATGTGATGGCACAGGTGCTGAATCTGGCGGAAACGACCATCGTGCAGAATGCCTGGGAGCGTGGCCAGGCCGTCTCGTTACACGGCTGGATTTACGGGTTGGACAACGGCATCCTGAAAGACTTGGATGTCACTCATACGAAAGATACTGACTTGCGTGAAACCATGCATAACCGGATAAAAAACCTGTTAAAACAGGCAATATAATGAATCAGGTTAAACCAATACATACGGCCATCGCTCTGGCACTGAGCACCGCTTTACCGGCCTGGTCACGTGGTGTGGACCAGGGTGACCGGGTTCAGGGCATGGCCCTGTTTATGCACGAGTCGGCTGAGAACATTCAGTGGCTCTGGTTGGGCGGCATTGCGATAGGTGCACTGGTATTTTTGCTGTTCGTGCGCTGGATCCATTACGCCATGATCAAGCGTCACAAACCCAAGAAGAAAATACCGGTCAACAAGGATTATGCGAATGATCCTTCCGGCAAGAAGAAAGCAGCCCAAACCAGACCCGCCAAGCCGGTTCCGCAACGCCCCAAGCGACCGGACAATCGCAAGCGGCGTTACTGAATCCGATTCGGGCGTTACTTCAACGCCGCCAGCTGCGCCAGTTGTTGCTCCAATTCTTTCACGCTGTGAGCGTACCCATCGGCTTTCTCACGTTCCTTGGCGATAACGTCATCCGGCGCCTTGGAGACGAAATTCTCGTTGTTCAGTTTGCCCTCAACCTTGGCCAGTTCCTTGCGGGTTTTATCCAGCGCTTTGGTCAGGCGTGCCTGCTCGGCGGCGACGTCAATCAAACCCGCCATGGGCACCAGCACCTTGAGCTGGCCTACCAGTTGAGTCGCTGATACTGGCGCTTCTTCGCCATCTTTCAGCCAGGTAACACTCTCCAGCTTGGCCAGGGTCTTGAGGAAGTTTTCGTTTTCGCTGAGGCGGCGTTTGTCTTCTTCGCTGCCTTTCTGGAACAGCACCGGCAAGGGTTTGCCCGGTGCGATGTTCATTTCGCCACGGATATTGCGCACCCCAACAATCACGCCTTTCACCCATTCAATGTCGGCCTCGGCGGCAGCGTCGACTTTGGCTGGGTCGGCTTTCGGGAAGGGTTGCAGCATTAACGTCTCGCCTTCACGTGCCGCCAGATCCCGGATCGACAGCCAGATCTCCTCGGTTATGAAGGGCATAATCGGATGAGTAAGGCGCAATAAGGCTTCCAGCACGCGGACCAGGGTGCGGCGTGTGCCGCGCTGAACCTCGGCCGAGGCGTTTTCATCCCACAGCACCGGCTTGGAAAGTTCCAGATACCAGTCGCAGTATTCATTCCAGATGAACTCGTACAAAGCCTGGCTCATCAGGTCGAAGCGGTAATTGGCATAGTGACGCTCCACATCCTGCTCCAGCCCCTGCAAGCGGGAACTGATCCAGCGATCTGCCAGGCTCAGTTCAACCTCGCCACCGTTCTGGCCGCAATCCTGCCCTTCGGTGTTCATCAGCACATAGCGCGCCGCGTTCCAGATTTTGTTACAGAAATTACGATAACCTTCGAGGCGTTTGACATCGAAATTTATATCCCGCCCCTGGCTGGCGAGCGAGGCCAGGGTGAAGCGCAGCGCGTCGGTACCGGATGAGGCCATGCCTTCGGGGAAGCTCTTGCGCGTCATTTTTTCAATTTTTGCCGCCAGTTTCGGCTGCATCAAACCGCTGGTGCGTTTGGCCACCAGGTCATCAACGTCAATGCCATCGATCAGGTCGATGGGGTCAATCACATTGCCCTTGGACTTGGACATTTTCTGGCCGTTCTCGTCGCGAATCAGCCCGGTGACATAGACCTTCTTGAACGGAACCTGAGGGGTGCCATCGTCGTTCTTGATGAAGTGCATGGTCATCATCATCATCCGGGCAACCCAGAAGAAGATGATGTCGAAACCGGTCACCAGAACGTCGGTCGGGTGAAAGGTTTTCACCAGGTCTTCGCGTTCCGGCCAGCCCAATGTCGAAAAAGTCCAGAGGGCGGAGCTGAACCAGGTGTCCAG
This sequence comes from Saccharospirillum sp., assembly GCA_035704555.1. Classification (GTDB taxonomy): domain Bacteria; phylum Pseudomonadota; class Gammaproteobacteria; order Pseudomonadales; family Natronospirillaceae; genus Saccharospirillum. The sequence goes on from DASSWT010000190.1 coordinate 18,508, forward strand.
TACGTCCTCGTCCTGCGTCAGGGCGAGGGTATCGTCGAGACTGTACTTGCTGCGAACTTCGGCTTCACTGCGGCCAACGTAGACATTGCCGTCTGCGTCGTACCAGGCGGGAATCTGGTGTCCCCACCACAGCTGGCGCGAAATGCACCAGTCCTGAATGTCCCGCATCCAGGAGAAGTAGGTGTTTTCCCATTGCTTGGGAACGAATTCGATATCGCCGTTTTCTACGGCCTTGATCGCTGGTTCAGCCAGTGGCTTGGCAGATACATACCATTGATCCGTCAGCCAGGGTTCGATCACAGCATCGGAACGGTCGCCGCGAGGCACCATCAGGCTGTGCTCCTTGATCGAATCGAGCAGGCCCAGGGCATCGAAGTCAGCAATGATCTTCTTGCGGGCGTCGAACCGGTCGAGGCCGCCATAACCCTGTGGCATGGCACCGTCGAAATCGTCGATCGGTTTGCCGTCGTAGGTGTAGGCTTCGGCGGCGTGCAAAATGTGGGCGTCCTGGTCGAACACGTTGACCAGAGTTGCACCGTGGCGCTTGCCGACTTCGTAATCGTTGAAGTCGTGTGCCGGTGTGATTTTAACGCAGCCACTGCCAAATTCGGCGTCGACGTAATCGTCGGCAACAATAGGAATGCGACGGCCAAGCAGGGGTAAATCAACGAATTTGCCGACCAGGGACTGATAGCGCTCGTCGTCCGGGTTAACGGCAACAGCGGTATCGCCCAGAATGGTTTCCGGACGCGTGGTGGCTACCACGATGTAGGCTTTGCCATCGGCGGTGGTGGCACCATCGGCCAGCGGATAGCGGAAGTGCCAGAGCGAGCCCTGTTCTTCCTTGTTTTCCACTTCCAGATCGGAAATGGCGGTGTGGAATACCGGGTCCCAGTTGACCAGGCGTTTGCCGCGGTAAATCAGTTTGTCGTCGTACAGGCGCACGAAAACTTCACGCACGGCGTTGGACAAACCTTCATCCATGGTGAAGCGTTCGCGCGTCCAGTCGACCGAGTCGCCCAGTCGGCGCATTTGCGAGCTAATGGTACCGCCAGACTGTTCCTTCCACTGCCAGACACGGTCAATAAAGGTTTCCCGGCCAAGATCGTGGCGGGTTTTGCCTTCACGCGCCAGCTCACGCTCCACCACCATCTGGGTGGCAATGCCGGCATGGTCACTGCCGGTTTGCCAGAGGGTGTTGAAGCCTTTCATGCGGTGGTAGCGGGTGAGCGCATCCATAATGGTTTGCTGAAAGGCGTGGCCCATGTGCAGCGACCCGGTCACGTTGGGCGGCGGAATCATGATGCAATAGGAGTCGCCCTGACCCGAGGGTTTGAACCATTCGTTGCTTTCCCAACGCTGGTAATGCTTGCCTTCAATCGCTTGCGGCTGGTACGTCTTCTCCATGAGGGCTCTTAACTCGCTTGGCTGACAGTGAAAATAAAGGGGGCGCAGTGGCTCGGCCCCGGAGTCTGATAACTGCCATTATACATGGACAGGGGGTCGAAACTAATCGTCCGGTGCGGATGGGTCCTGGGCGTCTTCGCGTTTGAACGAGTCTGGCAGAGGCAAGTCGTTGTCTTCATACCACTGGCTGACCAGTGACCGGAAATCCTGCTGCAGCCGGTTACGCAAGTCGCGCTCGAACAGCTTCAGATAGTCCGCCACGGTATCCTCGATCCAGTGATCGAAGACGGTTTCCAGTTGCGCCAGAACCTGCTCCGGATCCGGCCCCGGGGGTGGCTTGGGGGGTTCTTCAACCGGTGGCGGGGTTTGCTCTTTGCGAACGATCTCGGTGATCGGTCTCAGCGGTGCCAGTGATGCCAATTCCTCGGCCGCCCGGGCTTCCGCCTCATTACGGATGCGGATCAGCTCCGACAGCGATTGACTGGACAGAAAGGGGTTGTCCGGATTGACGTGCGTTGGGCTGCGTTTGTCGACAATTTCATCGAGCAATGGAATCTGAGATTCCAACCGCGCAACCCGGTCGAGACTCTGGCGAATGGCTTCCAGGTCCTGCAGCAGGCTCTGTTGGGAATCCTTCTGAACCATCTATACCCGGTCTCTCAAGTCATGACGTTTCAGCGGATAACCCCGGTCCTGATAAAACTTGTAATGCGCCCGCGTGGCGTTCAGGACAGCAGGGTCCTGGCTGACGACTTCAAAGACGCGCTCGAACCGGGAAAAATAGTCGGGAATTTCAGCAGCCAGATTAATCAGAACATCATGATGCTGACCCGGCTCCGCGTGCCAGCCAATCTGGACGTCATCATCGCTACTTGCGAGCAGGCTGTGCGCCAGAAAACTTTCCGGGGGCGTGGACCAGAGCACTTCGCTGACTGATTGCGCCATGGCTTCATCATCCACTGCCAACAGCACCCGGTGCTGGTGACTGCGCGCCTTATTGACCAGACGCGCGGCATAGGCATAGCGGTCGGCGGCATGCAGCACCGGAACAATATGAAAGTCTACCTGGGTCATGAGTCGGGTTCATTACGGCGAAAACGCCATGGTACCTAAAGCGGCTGGCAGCAGGAAGAGAGAGGCAGGCATTGGCCTGCCTCTCTCTAATTCAAGTTCGGAGTTTGGGTTGACTCAATCGCCTTGAGTACGCGCCTGGTGGCAGTGATGCTCCTGCGGGGGCGCCGTGAAAACATCCATGTTGGCTTAACTTCGGCATCCATGCCTCAGATACCCCCGCAGGAACATCTCTGCCACCAGGCGCTGTCTATCTCGTGTAATTCGAAACTAGACTTAATGACTTATGGGACGAGGTCTACACAATGTGAGCAGCGGGTGCCGGGTGTGCCCCTGTGGGGTAGTCCGCAGCATGGATGCTGCGGCCTAGGCTCCATGGATGGATCTACGCCGACCCCACAGGGGCATACCCGGTTCCCGCTGCGGGCCACCATCGCTCAGGTGGCTCGAGTTCCGGGCTTGGGTTAGCTCAGCTGGCTGAGCAAATAGTGGGTCAGCAGGCCCACAGGGCGACCGGTTGCGCCTTCTTTGGCGGAGGTCCAGCCGGCGCCGGCGATGTCCAGATGGGCCCACTTGTATTTTTCAGTGAACTGGGACAGGAAGACCGCAGCTGTGATGGAGCCACCGGCGCGGCCCTGGCCAATGTTGCGCAGGTCGGCGTAGGGGCTGTCGAGCTCGTCCCGGTAGTCGTCCCACAGTGGCATTGGCCAGCCGCGATCCCAGGCGTTGGTGCCGGCGCTGACCAGTTCCTGTTGCAGGCTGTCGTCGTTGGCGTAGACCGCCAGAGGGTGGTGGCCCAGG
>DASSWT010000216.1:0-3705 GCA_035704555.1 Saccharospirillum sp.
AAAGGCCTACCCGGTGGCCTGCACGAGCCAATGCCACCGAAACAAGAATAACCACAGTATTGGAAGTCTAAGCAACCACGGAATCAGTTAGTCGTCCAACATCTGCAAAATACGCGCTTTGAGCATCTCGATGGCCACGCGGTTTTTGCCGCCGCGAGGCACGATGATGTCGGCGAATTGCTTGGTCGGTTCGATGAATTCCAGAAACATCGGCCGGACCGTGCGTTTGTATTGCTCGATGATCGACTCGACCGTGCGGCCGCGCTCGGCGATGTCGCGTTGCAGGCGGCGTAGCAGGCAGATATCGAGCGGGGTGTCCATGAACACCTTGGCGTCGAGGCGCTTGCGGATGGCTTTGTCGTGCAGCAGCAGAATGCCTTCAATGATGACGATACGGGCGGGTTGAAGTGGGAAGGTCTGGTCTGAGCGGTTGTGAATGGTGAAGTCGTATATCGGAATCTCGGTGGCCTGGCCAGCGTGCAATGCATCCATGTGCTGAATCAGCAGGTCGTGATCAAAGGCGCTGGGGTGGTCGTAATTGATCTCGGTGCGCTCTTCGATGGTCAGGTTGCTTTGATCGCGGTAATAGCTGTCTTCCTTGATGATCGCCAGTGCCGAATCGCCCAGTTCCTGTTTCAGTTCCTGATAGATGGTACCGGCGAGCAGGCTTTTACCGGAGGCGGAGGCACCGGCGATGCCGATAAAAATAGGGGAGACAGACATGAAAGGCTTCCAGCAAGTAACTAAAGAATGGCTGGGAAGGCATTGTAGCAAGGCGCCGGGGGCTTGTCTTTGATCAAATGATCAGGAAACGTCGGTCCCGCCCATTCTGTAATAAAATTACAGAGCCCGTGATTCTCGACCCCACAGGGTCTACAATGGCGATCCCATTTTTAACGACGCCTCCTAAGGAACTGCCATGTCTGTGATCAAAATGTCTGACCTCGATCTGGCCGGTAAGCGCGTACTGATCCGCCAGGACCTGAACGTGCCGCTGGATGACCAGGGCCAGGTCACTTCGGATAACCGCATTACCGCCTCATTGCCGACCATCAAGCAGGCCCTGGAAAAGGGCGCCAAAGTCATGATCATGTCGCACCTGGGCCGCCCTGAAGAAGGCGAGTTCGACGAAAAAGCCTCCCTGGCCTCCGTTGCTGCCTACATGAGCCGATTGCTCGGGCAGGACATCCCGCTGGTTCGCGACTGGGTCGACGGCGTCGATACCGACGCCTCCGTCGTCATGCTCGAAAACGTTCGCTTCAACAAAGGCGAAAAGAAAAACGACGACGCCCTGTCGAAAAAAATGGCCGCCCTGTGTGACGTCTACGTCATGGACGCCTTCGGCACCGCCCACCGCGCCCAGGCCTCCACCCACGGCGTTGCTAAATACGCCCCCGTCGCCTGCGCTGGCCCGCTGCTCGCCGGCGAACTGGAAGCCCTCGCCAAAGCAATGGATAACCCGGCCCGGCCCATGGTCGCCATCGTGGGCGGCGCCAAGGTATCGACCAAACTGACCGTGCTGGAAAGCCTGTCGAAAGTCTGCGATCAGCTGATCGTCGGTGGTGGTATTTCCAACACCTTCGTCGCCGCGCGCGGCTACAATGTCGGTAACTCCCTGCACGAGAAAGACCTGATTCCGCAGGCTAAAAAGCTGATGGACGAACTCGACATCCCCGAGCCGATCGACGTACGCGTCGGCAAAGAGTTCAGCCCCAAGGCCGAAGCCGTGATCAAACCGGTCGATCAGGTGCAGGACGACGAAGAAATCATGGACCTCGGCCCGGAAACGGCCAAGCGTTTTGCTGAAGTGATCAAGAACGCCAAAACTATTCTGTGGAATGGGCCATGCGGTGTCTTTGAGTTCGATAACTTCGCCCATGGCACCCGCGACGTCGCCGAAGCCATTGCTGACTCCGGTGCCTTCTCTGTGCTGGGTGGTGGCGATGTGATCGCAGCAGTGCAAAAGTTTGGCATGGAAGACCGCTTCTCCTACATTTCCACTGGCGGCGGTGCCTTCCTGGAATTTGTGGAAGGCAAAGTGCTGCCTGCCGTTGAAATTCTGGAACAACGGGCCAAAGGTTGAAGAAAGAATAGTTATTAGTACTCAGTACTCAGTACTAAGAGTTGGCACCACAGTGAGTGTCAGGTGCCGGGTAGTTCTGGTTGGGGTAGTCCGCAGCATGGACTAAAACGCCGGGAGCGTTTTAGCATGAGCGCAGCGAGCCCGAAGGGTGAATCCCATGGAGGGGATTCATATCCTGCAGTCTAGGCTCCACGGACGGATTCACGCCGACCCCAACCAGGACTACCCGGTGCCTGACACGACCGCTTGGCAACATAACAAACGGTGCCAGGAACCAGACAACAATAAGCGGTAGCCATTGGATGGGGTGCCGTTCATCGACAGCAGAGGATACGACTCATGTCTCAAAAAGTACTCGACGTAGTAAAACCCGGTGTTGTTACCGGTGACGACGTTCAGAAAATTTTTGCCATCGCCAAGGCCGAGAAGTTCGCATTGCCTGCGGTGAACTGCATCGACACCAATACCGTTAACGCGGTGCTGGAAACCGCCGCCCGGGTGAAGTCCCCGGTGATCATTCAGTTTTCCAATGGTGGCGCTGGCTTCTTTGCCGGTAAAGGTTTGAAACTGGACGGCCAGCAGACCCAGGTACTGGGTGGTGTTGCTGGTGCCAAATACGTGCATGCCGTGGCCGAAGCCTATGGTGTGCCGGTGATACTGCATACCGACCATGCTGCCCGTAAATTGCTGCCGTGGATCGACGGTATGCTGGACGAAGGCGAGAAGTTCTACGCCGAGACTGGCAAGCCCCTGTTCTCATCGCACATGATCGACCTTTCAGAAGACAGCCTGGAAGAAAACATCGCCACCTGTTCAGAGTACCTCGCCCGCATGGCCAAAATGGACATGACGCTCGAGATCGAACTGGGTGTAACTGGCGGTGAAGAAGATGGCGTCGACAACAGCCATCTGGATGCCTCCAACCTCTACACCAAGCCCGAAGATGTGGCCTACGCCTACGAAAAGCTGAATGCCATCAGCCCGCGCTTCACCATTGCGGCGTCTTTTGGCAACGTGCACGGCGTCTACAAGCCCGGCAACGTCAAACTGACGCCGACCATTCTGCGTGACTCCCAGGCGCATTGTTCCGAGAAATTCGGCCTGGAAAAGAACGCCCTCGATTTTGTCTTCCACGGCGGCTCCGGCTCAACTGAAGCCGAGATCGAAGAATCGATCAGCTACGGTGTGATCAAGATGAACATCGACACCGACACCCAGTGGGCCAACTGGAACGGCATTCGTGAGTACTACCAGGCGCACGAAGGCTACCTGCAAAGCCAGATCGGTAACCCCGAAGGCGAAGATAGCCCGAACAAGAAATACTATGACCCGCGCGTCTGGTTGCGCAAAGCCCAGGAGAGCATGAGTGCCCGCCTGGAAAAAACCTTTGCCGACCTGAATGCCGTCGACCGTAACTGAGTGACTTAACCTGCCCCGGGGAAACCGGGGCAGGCGACTTCAACATGCCTGGCTATTCAGAGCCAACTGGCCTCCAGCCGCAGGCTCTGGCCTTCAAGGTTGGCTTCCATCCAGTCTTCCAGGTTGCGTGCTTCCGTTTCAACCTGTCCCCGGTCTATTCCCATAATCACCAGCGCGGCCTCGCCTCTATCGGTTTCGGACCA
>DASSWT010000119.1:0-2714 GCA_035704555.1 Saccharospirillum sp.
CTGAGCCACACCAATGGCCGCACGCGCCGGGTATGGGGCCTCGAAATACTCTTTCATGATTTCGTTTACGGTGTTGAAATGGCCAAGGTCGGTCAGAAAGATATTCAGCTTAACAATATGCTGCAGGCTGCCACCGGCCGCTTCGCAGACAGCGGTCAGGTTCTTGAATACCCGGTGCACCTGGGTTGCGATGTCGCCTTCGACCAGTGCCATGGTTTCCGGGTCCAAAGGGATCTGGCCCGACAAATAGACGGTATCGCCCACTTTAACGGCCTGTGAATAGGGGCCAATGGCGGCCGGGGCCTGATCGGTGCTGATGATGCTCTTGTTCATGCTCGGTCACTCCGTTTCATCAATTTACGCAGCCCGCCATTATGATTGATTGCGCGCTGAGCACAACGTTCTACAATCGCCTCTTTTCGAACATCCCGGTGAATCCTGCTAGGCTTCCAATACCGATTGCCGTTACTCGATCATAAGGAAAACACTTACTATGAGTTGGTCCGTTGCCGACGCCCTTGAACTTTATAACGTCAGCCGCTGGTCGGAAGACTACTTTGGCATTACCAGTGATGGTCGTGTCAGCGTCAACCACGCCGCTCAGCCGGTTCCATTGACGCGCATTGTCGACGCAGCCCGCGCTCAGGGCTTGCAAATGCCGCTGCTGGTGCGTTTTCCACATATTCTGCATGACCGGGTTGGCACCATTGTCGATGCGTTTCATAACGCCATCGCCAGCGAAGCCTATCAGGGCCAGTACCAGCCTTTGTATCCGATCAAAGTAAATCAGCAGCGCCGGGTTGTTGAGGAAATCATTAACGGCCAGCAAAAAGCCTGTAACGGCCGCATTGGGTTGGAAGCCGGCAGCAAGCCGGAATTACTGGCGGTGATGGCTGAGGCCCACAAAGGCGAGACCACCATTGTTTGCAACGGCTATAAAGACCGGGAGTTCATTCGCCTGGCCCTGCTGGCCGAAAAACTCGGCCACCGGGTGTTTCTGGTGGTGGAAAAAGCCAGCGAAGTCGATTGGGTGATTCAGATCGCTCAGGAGCTGGATGTGCGGCCGCGCATCGGCGTGCGGGCCCGGTTGTCTTCCATTGGCAAGGGCAACTGGCAGAACACCGGGGGCGAGAAATCCAAGTTTGGTCTGACCGCCGCTGAAGTGCTGCGCGTGGTCGATGCCCTGAAAGAAGCCAATATGACTGATGCCTTCCAGTTGCTGCACTTTCATCTGGGCTCCCAGATCGCCAACATCCGTGATATCCAGGTCGGTTTGCGCGAATGTGCTCGCTTCTACGTCGAACTGCGCCAATTGGGCGTGCCCGTCCAGTGCGTTGACGTCGGCGGTGGTTTGGGGGTTGATTACGAAGGCACCCGCTCGCGCTCGACCTGTTCGATGAACTACAGCACTCAGGAATACGCCAACAACGTCGTCTTCGCCTTCCGGCAGGCGGCCGAGCAGGCCGATTTACCGCACCCGAACATCTTCAGTGAATCCGGCCGGGCGGTCACCGCACACCATGCCGTGCTGCTGACCGATGTGATCGAAGAAGAACGTGCCGAATCCACTGACGTGGGTAAGCCGGACAGTGACGAACAACCGGCCCTGCTCGAACTCTGGTCCTGCCTGCAGGACTTGGACTCCCGCAAGCGGTCATTGGCCGAGTTGTATCACGATGCCAGTTACTTCCTCAGTGAATGCCACCAGGCCTATAACCTGGGGCAATTATCGCTGCATGGGCGAGCGCAGGCCGAAGAGCTGGCGCGCAGCCTGAACCAGGGTATTCGCAGCCGACTAAACCCGAGCAAGAGCAGCCACAGAGGCATGATCGACGATCTGAACGAAAAGCTGGCGACCAAGTTGTTCGTTAACTTCTCGGTGTTTCAGTCGGTCCCTGACATCTGGGGCATCGATCAGATCTTCCCAATCCTGCCGCTGACCGGTCTTGACCGGGAACCAACCGAGCGGGGCGTGATTCAAGACATCACCTGCGATTCCGATGGCCGCATCAACGCCTACGTCGACGGCGAGGGGGTTGAAACCACCCTGCCCCTGCCGGACTGGACCCCCAATGAAAAACCCTGGCTGGGTATCTTCATGGTCGGTGCCTACCAGGAAATTCTGGGTGACCTGCACAACCTGTTTGGCGACACCGACAGCCTCGACATCTTCTTTGAAGAGAACGGTGACCTGCGCCTCAGCAACGTGCGCCGCGGCGACAGCATTCAGGGCGTGCTGAAAACCGTCGACTTCGAATTCGACATGCTCAAGGCCGCCTTCGACAAACAACTGCAAGCCGCCAACCTGACCGACGCCGAACGCGCCGACATGATGCAGCAATACATCAACGGCCTGAACCAGATCACCTATCTGGAAGCGCGCCAGGCAACGGCGCCACAGTAACCCCGGCATAATCTAAAGAGTACCGCCCATGGCCGTGCAGTGTCCGTTTTGCAACGCACCCTTCACGGCCGACTACCCGGCCAAAACCGAAGGCGTGCACACCGTCAAATGCGACCAGTGCCGGCGCGCCTTTATCATCTGGGTCCGGAAGGGGTGGTTTGGGTGGTCCCGGGTTGTCAAAGTGAGGTGACGGAAAGCCCCTGAAACCGCCGTTTTTCCGGCGCTGTCAGCAAGCCAGTAATATTTTGTATTTAAGTGATAAATAGTCACTTTGGCGATTGATCTTGACCGATCGGATAAGCATAATCCG
>DASSWT010000129.1:0-14646 GCA_035704555.1 Saccharospirillum sp.
TGTCGTCCAGATCAACCGGCTCGGCGCCTACTTTGCGATATACCTGAGCCAGGGCAGAACCACCGAGGCGGTTCTGACCACGGCCCAGGTCAATCAGAATCAGGTCGGTTTCGCCCCGGTCGGTACGCAGTTCCGGGGTAACCGTTTTACGGACATCCAGCACCGGTGCCAGACCGGAAACGATGAGACTGAGCGGCGCGGTCACAGCCTTGGTACGGCCGTTTTCATCCCAGGTGGTGCGCATCGACATCGAATCCTTGCCGACCGGTATGGTCAGACCCAGATCCGGACACAGCTCAAGGCCCACTGCTTTAACGGTATCAAACAACGCCTGGTCTTCACCGGGGTGACCGGCCGCAGCCATCCAGTTGGCCGACAGGCGAACCTGTTTGAGTTCGCCAATCGACACCGAGGCCAGGTTGGTCAGCACCTCCGCGACCGCTATCCGACCGGATGCCGGTGCATTCAACAACGCCAGCGGCGTGCGTTCGCCCATGGCCATCGCTTCGCCGGTATAGCCGGAAAACCCGGTCGTGGTTACCGCAGCATCCGCTACTGGAATCTGCCAGGGCCCGACCATCTGGTCGCGCGCCACCATGCCGGTGATGGAGCGGTCACCAATGGTAATCAGAAAGCTTTTGCTGGCGACGGCCGGCAATCGCAGCACCCGCTCAGCGGCATCATGCAGGTCGATGCCTTTGGTTGAAAACGGACTGGCTTCAAAGCTCTGGCGCTCGAACTGGCGCTCCATGCGCGGCGCTTTGCCAAGCAGAATATCCAGCGGCATATCGACGGCTTTGTTGCCAAAATACCGGTCATTCAATACCAGCTGGCGGTTATCCGTCGCCGTGCCGATCACCGCGAAGGGGCAGCGTTCACGCTGACAAATGGCTTCGAATTCTGCCAGCCGTTCTGGCGTGACCGCCAGCACATAGCGCTCCTGGCTTTCGTTGCTCCAGACAGCCAGGGGTGACATGCCGGGTTCGTCATTCGGAATATCGCGCAATTCAAAATCGCCACCGCGACCGCCGTCGTTGACCAGTTCCGGGAAGGCGTTCGACAGGCCACCGGCGCCCACATCATGAATAAAAGCCACCGGATTGTCGGCACCCAACTGCCAGCAACGGTCGATCACTTCCTGACAGCGGCGCTCCATTTCCGGGTTACCACGTTGGACCGAGGCAAAATCCAGATCCTCATTGCCCTCGGCACTGTCCATCGACGAGGCAGCCCCACCGCCCAGACCAATCTGCATCGCAGGGCCGCCGAGCACGATCAGGGCCGAGCCGGCCGGAATCGCGCCCCAGGCCTTGTCAACGTGATCTTCGCGAATGTTGCCATAGCCACCGGCAATCATGATGGGTTTGTGGTAGCCGCGCACTTCGGTTCCGTTAACGCCAGCCGCCGACATCTCGAAGGTACGGAAGTAGCCGAGCAAATTGGGGCGGCCAAATTCGTTATTAAAGGCAGCGGCCCCCAACGGCCCATCAATCATGATATCCAGTGCCGAGACAATGCGGCCCGGCTTACCATACTGGCTTTCCCAGGGGTGAACGAAGCCTGGAATGTTCAGGTCGGAGACGCTGAACCCGGCCAGCCCCGCCTTTGGCTTGCCGCCGGTTCCGGTAGCGCCTTCATCGCGGATCTCACCGCCCGCCCCGGTGGCGGCACCGGCAAAAGGTGCGATGGCCGTCGGGTGGTTGTGAGTTTCAACCTTAAACAGAATGTGAACGTTTTCTTCGTGGTAGCGGTACTGATGATCCGCATCGGGGTAAAACCGCCCGGTTCGAAACCCTTCAACCACCGCCGCGTTGTCTTTGTAGGCGGAGAGGACACCGGCTGAATTGTGCTGATAGGTGTTCTTGATCATCTTGAACAGCGACCAGGGTTGTTCTTCGCCGTCGATGGTCCAGGTCGCATTGAAAATCTTATGCCTGCAGTGTTCGGAGTTGGCCTGAGCAAACATCATCAGCTCAACATCGGTCGGATCGCGCTCCAGCCGCATGTAGGCGTCGACCAGGTAATCCATTTCATCCTCTGCCAGCGCCAGACCCAGGGTCTGATTGGCCTCGGCAAGTGCTGCCCGGCCACCGTCCAGAATCCCAACCTGACGCAGCGGAGCCGGTTCGTGATGGCTGAACAACTGGCTGGCTTCAGGGGTTTCAAACAGAACCGATTCGGTCATCCGGTCGTGCAGGGCTCGACCAACCTGCCGCAACTGCTCATCGGACAGGGGTGCCTCGGTTCTAATGCAATACTTAATGCCGCGTTCAAGGCGAAGAACGGACGAGAGGCCACTGTTTCTGGCAATGTCGGTGGCCTTGCTCGACCAGGGCGAAATGGTACCAAAACGGGGCAACACCCATATCTGGGCACCCTCGGTCGATTCGGGCTCGACGCGAGGACCGTAGTGCAGCAACTGCTCCAGAATGCCACGCTCCGATTCGGTCAGCGCCTCTGAGGTTTCGGCAAAATGCACATACTCTGCGTATATATCCCGAATCTGAGAACAGACCCCGGCATCCAGCACAGTCGGCAAGCGTGCCAGCAGACGCTGACGGCGAAACGTGGATAAAACGGGATTTCCTCGGAGTATCAGCATATCGGGGGCCTGTTCTGGATGCGGGCAAAAATCGGCGCGTATGGTAGCCGAAAAACAGGTAAAATGGCACTGTAATCACAGCATCATCCAACACCGGAGACCCTGTTTTTTGCTGACCAGACGATCAATAATTTCCTTCAGTCGTGGCTTTATTCTGACCCTTTTGCTGGCTGTCACCGGCCTCTGGGTTGCCAGTGGCTTTACCTGGCACAATCACTGGCAACGAGTACAGGCACGCGACACCCTGATCATCGCCATTCGCGAGACCGACGGTGTCTACGTTCAGTATGATCAGACCATGGCCGGGCTGGAGTACGACCTGGCGCAACTACTGGGCCGCCAACTGGGGGTCGAGGTACAACTGTTCGCTGTCTCTGACCTGCAGGATCTTTACCGGGCACTGGCTGCGGGTGCTGTGGACATGGCGCTCACCGGCACCTCCTACAACAGGAATCAGCAGTCGTTTACACCGGGCCTACCCTATCTGATGACCCGGGTCGGCCTCGCCCGTGAGATGGCCAGCGAGGCACCGGAGCTGAACCAGCAGCAGATTGCCGTACTGGATCCGGTCAGCCATGGCAGCCTAAGTACAAGCCTGACGGCAAACCACCCCGGTTTGCAGATGACATATACCCATGCCGGACCAGCCGAACTGATGACTCGTATTGACATGGGCGAACTCGATATGGCATTGCTCGATGAGCGCGACTATCTTGTTATGCGGCCTTTCTTCCCCAATCAGCGCTTCGACCCGCTGACTGAACACCGTCGGCCTGTGGCGCCGCTATTCCGCAACCAACGGGACCGCTCACTGATCAATGCGGTCAACGACGCCTTGCGCACATTGGAACAGACCGAACTGATCTCCCGCCTGGAAGATCGCTACCTCGGCCACACCCGGGATTTCGATTACGTTGGCAACCTGACGTTCGAGCACCACATCGACTCCCGGCTGCCTGAATATGAAGCCAGTTTTCGCGAACAGGCCAAACAGACAGGGCTTGACTGGCGCCTACTGGCGGCAGTGGCCTATCAGGAAAGTCACTGGCGGCGCAATGCGGTTTCACCCACCGGCGTTAAAGGGCTGATGATGGTCACCCTGACTGTCGCGCGTGAAATGGGCATCGATAACCGTCTGGATCCACAACAAAGCATCCAGGCCGGGAGTCACTACCTGGCCAGCCTTCATCGGCGCGTTCCCGATCGCATTCTGGAGCCAGACCGCACCTGGATGGCCCTGGCAGCCTATAATGTGGGCTATGGCCATCTGGAAGATGCCCGCATTATCACCGAAACACTGGGAGACAACCCGGATTCGTGGATTGATGTACGCCAGCATCTGCCAAAGCTGGCACTCAAGGAATGGTACCCCAATACCCGCTATGGCTACGCCCGGGGGCGGGAACCGGTCGTCTACGTTGCCAATATCCGACGCTATTACAATGTTCTGTTACGCGCCTTTCCTGAACCACAAGCTGACCCGGGCGTTCAATTTACCGATCAACTGGATGCATTGCCCATGCCAGGCCTGACGGTCACGCCCGCCCTGTAAAGCCGGGCTAGAAGGTGAGACGAAAGCCGGTCATCCAACGCCATTGCTCCGGGTCAGGCTGCCAGCGGATTTCTGTATAGTTGAGAATGGCGTCGCTGAACACCTGGTCAATTCCAAATGCCCAATAACGAGCTTCATCTGTCGAGCTCGTCTTTTCTTCACGCCCATAGCTCAACTTGCTGATCACTGTGCCTGCCTGATACGCACCGACCAGATCCCAGGCCACAATGCCATCCCGGTAGAGTGTACTGCCACCCAGTTGCAAGCCATCGCGTTGGTATAGTATTGAGCTGCCGAAGAGGCCAGCATCAAAGTCGTCGTCACGGCGATAGGTCAGTGCCACACTCCCTTCGGGGGTATCCAAACCCGCAGCAACGGCCCATTGCTGTAGTGTAGAGGAATCAGTTTCGTCCTCAAATGTCCACTGGCCACTGACATACATCAAATCGCCATTGCTCGCCGTAAACTCAATACTGGGCTGATCGGGACCACTACCACTATTGGCACTGTAGTTGTTTATGGCCAGCGCGTCGGTAAACCGGTCGGCCGTGGTAACCTGACCGCCGTCGAATCCATGCATTTGGTCAATCGGGTCGGCCAGCAGCCGCTGCTCCAGGCTGCGCAACCGGCCACCCCGAATACTGTACAGGGGCTGAAGCCATTCAATAAACACTTGCCGGGTGGCGACCGGCATGTCTGCCGACAGCGGATCAAGATCAACCTCAAGCACACCGCGATACTGGCTGCCACTGACTGACTCCAGCACCTCAAGTCCGAGCCAGCTGTTGGGAGCCTGCAAATACCAGCGTCCCTCTCCATTCAGTGCTGGCTCCAGATAAGCGCCCTGCACCTGCAATTGTCCAGTCACCCGGGATTCCGCGCCCAGCGCCAGGCCAGACACCGCCAGTAGCAACAGACTCACATTGACATGTTTTTGCATCAGTTGAACACCACCGTTTTGTTACCGTGCACCAGTACCCGGTCTTCCAGATGCCAGCGCAGCCCTCGCGCCAGCACCGTTCGTTCACAGTCCTTACCCAGTCTTACCATATCCTCAATTTCATCCCGGTGAGAGACCCGGATCACATCCTGATCAATAATTGGGCCGGCATCCAGGTCAGCGGTCACATAATGACAGGTTGCCCCGATCAGTTTGACCCCTCGTTCATGGGCTTGGTGGTAGGGCCGGGCACCAATAAAAGACGGCAGAAAGCTGTGATGAATGTTAATAACCCGATACGGCATCCGGGCGCACAGCTCGGCAGGCAGTATTTGCATGTAACGCGCCAGCACCACGGTATCGGCCGCATGCTGTTCGATCAATCGTTCCACTTCAGCGAAATGCGGGGCTTTATCCTGCGGGTCTACCGGAACGTGAAAAAACGGTATGGCATGCCATTCTGCCAGGCTGCGCAGCGAATCGTGGTTGGAAATGATGCAGGCAATATCACAATGCAGGTCACCGCTGTGCCAGCGGTTCAGGATGTCTGCCAGGCAATGGCTGTCGCGGCTGACCATCAGCGCCACCCGGGGCCGCTGATCACTGTCGGTTACGCGCCAGGTCATGCCCAGTTCGTCGGCAATGGGCGCAAACTGGCGGGCCAACTCATCGGCCCCGAACGGCAATGAACTGGCTTTTATTTCATTGCGCATAAAAAACCACCCTTGCTCCAGATCAGCGTGATGATTGGCTTCCATGATGCTGCCATTATGGTCTGCCAGAAACCGGCTCACTCTGGCAACAATGCCAACCCGGTCCGGACAGGACATCACCAGACGAAAAACGCGTTCCATTCAGTTCTACTCCAAGGGCTTGAATTTGCAGAAAAAAAGCTATTTTAACCGAATCGGCGATGATATATGATGTGCCCTCTTTTGACGACACTGGCTATTATTTAACCACTACTGCTGATCTGCAGCGTGGTCACAGTCCGGCTTGAGAAGGGTCTGGCCCACTGTCTTTCAAACAGCGCCCATACCCATGAATCCGGATAGGCAGTCTGATCATTGACTTGATTGGAAACCGGCCAGGTTGCAAGATCGCAACACAGTTCGCACGGGCCTGACCCTGCGGCATCACAGCACAGGAATCGCTTTATGCTGACTCAAGAACAGCTGTTGGCAGCCCCAGATGACGAGTACATGAACGACGCTCAACTGGAGTTCTTTCGTAACCTTCTGCAAGAGCAGGCCGACGAAGTGCGCGCCTCCCTGAAAGAAGCCCGTGAAACGCTGGCTACCTTCGAGAACGAACCCGACGAGCTGGACAAAGCAAGCATCGAGGAAGAGCGCCGCATGAACCTGCGCTTCCTGGATCGCCAGACCAAACTGCTGCCCAAAATCGATGATGCCATCAAACGCATCAACAGCGGTGATTTTGGCTACTGTGCGGTAACCGGCGAGCCCATCGGTGTACGTCGTCTGTTGCTGCGCCCAACGGCAACCTTGTGCGCTGAAGAGAAACAGCGCCAGGAACGCCAGGAACGCAATTTTCGCGACGCCTGATAAAGCCAGTTCCTTTCATAAAAAAAGCGCCTTTCGGCGCTTTTTTTATGCCTGAAAATCAACGAAGGACTTTCTCGGCCAGTTACCCGCTCCGGGCATGAAGCTTGCTATTTATCAATTGAACCATCGATAGCGGCAATGCCTTACCATGAGTCTGAACATCAGTGGCCTTGAACACTACCAGGCCCACCAACAATTTCATCGCACCGACACCAGCGCCGGCTCTGTCGACCGTACGGCATCAGCCAAAGAAACGATGCCAGCTCCCGAAGACGACGCCGTCTTCGTCAGCGATGCAGTTGCCGTGCTGGAATGGGTTGCTGCGCAAGCGCCTGATCTCGGGTCGGCTCAGGCCACAGAACCGGCCAACCTTGGCCGACTGACCGGCCATTTACTCCAGTACAACCTGATCACCCTTCAGGATGCCGGTCGCCTGATGCAATTGTCTGAGCCGGCCGACGACTCCTCTCTACTGGCACGCATCCAGAATCATAGCAACCAGACAGAGCACTACCAGGAAACCCTGAGCTGGCAAAAACTGAACCGCCTTGTCAGCAATGTTCAAGCGGCTCAGTAAAAGACCGAGGAGCTGTCGAACGTAGGATGACTCGGCTGCGGAAGCGGTACGCCGGGCCGGCCCATCACCTCGCTTCGCCCCCCCTATGCCCAACAGACTCCTAGGGCAGGAGCTGGTTGATCAGCGCCATCAGTTCGGACTCGTCCACCGGTTTGACCAGGAAACCCTTGGCACCCTGTCGCTCACCCCAGACTTTATCGGTCGGCTGATCCTTGGTAGTCACAATGATCACCGGAATGTGGGCCGTTTGCGGGTCATTGGTCAGCTTACGGGTGGCCTGGAATCCGTTCAGCTCAGGCATCACCACGTCCATCAGAATCAGATCCGGTAAAATGCTCTTGGCTTCCGCCACACCGGTTGCGCCATCCTCGGCAATCACAGGCGTGTGGCCGTGCTTTTCCAGAATCTTCTTGAACAACGTCACTTGACTCGGCGAGTCATCGATGACCAGGATGGTTGCCATATGCTAATTCCTCTTTAGAACTCAGGCACAGACCACTAAAAACACCGAAGTCTGTGATATTTACAAGAAATTGATTATAGCGCGCATTTGCAAATGACCGCCAGAACGTCACTGAATAATTCGCACAGGGTTCCGGCATCACAGAGGGACAGGGTGGCACGGCTTGGTATATCCGGCAAACCCGGCCCATACCCGGTTCTTTATGGGCATACGGGTTACAAAACGACACGAATCGCGCCATAGCGAATACCCTAAACCACTGCTAGATTTTAAAACGCTGTTTACTTGGATGACTGACGCCATGATTAAAAAAGAGAACATATTGGAATCAGCGAGAAAGGTGCTGTCCGAACAAGGCATCAGTAAGTTATCGCTGCGTAAAATAGCCGCTGAAACAGGGTGTGCAGCGCCTTCCATTTACTATTACTTTCGCAACAAGCAGGAGATTGTTGCGGGGCTCTGGGAAGCCATAGCGCCAGACCTGTTGCGCCAGCTGAACCAGGGGTTCGATAAGGGCGATGCCTATCGGCAATTCTGGAAACAACGACCGGATGATTTCAAACTGTTTATCACCCACCCGGATTACTATCCGTCGGTCTGTCAGACCGATGCCTATCAATCCCTGTCCCTGACGCTGGGTGACCAGCTGCATGCCCTGAACGGTCAACTGATGGATCAGATCTACCGCTCAGCCTGAGCACGCCCGCCCTGCACCTGGCAAAACACGCACAATTAATAAAGTACTCGCCTCAAAAGAGGCGAGTCAGGGGACGGGAACATACTCCTTGACCGGCCTGTCAACATCAGCCCAGCCCGGCTGCACACACCCGAAAAGCCTTCGCCTTACGTGTCTGTACCGCCCTGACCAGCCAGATTACTGACAATGCCTTCTGTCACTTCCCTGTAACAGCGCCAGAATTCCCTTCAGCGCCAAACCATTCTGCCCCACAAAATATTCTTGAAACAGCCATAAAAGTGACCAAATTCCGACGGAATATGATCACTTTTATAGAGGTCTGAGCTGTTCAGAGCGACCGGATGACGGTCAGTGACCCAGGCCAACGTTATTTTTCTGCAGCACCTGCTCTGCCCGGTAACTGGAGCGCACGAAGGCACCGGAAACAACCTCGAGAAAGCCTTTTTCAAGCCCGATATCCCGGTACCGGTTGAATTCGTCCGGGGTAACATAGCGTTCGACTGGCAAATGATTGATAGAGGGCTGCAGGTATTGCCCCAGCGTCAGAATGTCCACACCGATGGCGCGCAAATCATCCATAGTCGCCAGGATCTCTTCTTCGGTTTCACCCAGGCCCAGCATCAGGCTGGTTTTGGTCAACACCTCAGGCTTGTAGCGCTTGGCATGGGCCAGCACATCCAGGGTTTGTTCGTAGGTGGCGCGTGGGTCCCTAACCGGGTGGGTCAGACGCTTAACAGTCTCGACATTCTGGGCGAAGACCTCGACGCCGGAGTCGACCACGGCCTCAACATCGGCGTGCTTACCCTGAAAATCCGGTGTCAGCGCTTCGACAGCGGTGTCCGGGTTAACCTCTTTGACACGCCGAACCGTTGCAGCGTAGTGCCCGGCCCCGCCATCCGGGATGTCGTCGCGATTAACCGACGTCAAAACCACGTACTTGAGCCCCATCAGAGCGACCGAGCGGGCCGTGTTATCGGGTTCTTCCTGATCCAGCCAGCCTTTGGGGTTGCCGGTATCGACCGCACAGAACTTACAGGCACGGGTACAGACATCACCCATCAGCATAATAGTGGCCGTACCCGCACTCCAGCATTCACCAATATTGGGGCACATTGCCTCTTCACAGACAGTGCTTAGCCGGTGCTCATGAACGATGTTCTTGACACTGTCGTACTTCGGGCCGCTGGATAGCTTGATGCGCAACCATTCCGGCTTCTTGTCCGTGGAACGACGGGCATTGGGGTGTTGCTTGACCCCATTCTTGATGGCCTTAACACCCTTCTCGTTGACGAACTTGGTGCCACTGCTCACCTGAACCACTGGAATTCGATTGGTGTCGCTCATCCGTTCGCACTGCCTCTTAACTGTATGGAATGTAGGTCACCCGAAACACTGAGCCAACAGGAGCACTCAGGCGGTTTCAGCCCGATGCACCCTGCCCTCATCCGGGTCGACAGGCTGCAGATTATAACGGCTGCAGAACGCACTCAGCCATTGTTGCTTAATGGTGTTCATATCCGGCGTCTGTACCCAGTCGGCCATCTGGGTCATCTTCAATCCCTGGTAGCCACAGGGGTTGATGCGGGCAAAAGGTTCAAGATCCATGTCGACGTTTAACGCCAGGCCGTGGTAGCTGCACCCGCGTTTTATGCGCAACCCCAGCGAACAGACCTTCTCGGCCCCGATATAGACGCCCGGGGCATCCGGGCGTGCTGCGGCATCAACGCCGTAGCCACCAAGCAGGCTGACCACACTGTCTTCAAGCACCGACACCAGTTTGCGAACATCAGATTTCAGCCGGCGAATATCGAGCAACACATAGGCAACCATCTGCCCGGGGCCGTGGTAGGTGACCTGGCCACCCCGATCAACCGGCACCACCGGAATGTCTCCGGGGCTGAGCAGGTGTTCGGCCTTACCAGCCTGCCCCTGGGTAAAGACAGCCTCGTGCTCCAGCAGCCATATTTCATCAGGCGCATGTTCGTCACGATTCAGGGTAAACGCCTGCATCGCCTCCCAGGTCTGCTGGTAAGGGACCCGCCCCAAATCCCGGACAATGACAGACTGAGGGACCACCGAGTGCCCGGCAACTGTGTGCTCAACAGCTCTGGCCTGGTTCATCAGAGCACCATTCGCACCCGTTCATCGGCTTTCAACGCCTCAAACAGTTCCGTCAAATGGTCTTCATGTTCAATGCGCATGCGCACCGTCAGGCTTTCAAACCGACCATTGCGGCTGGTACTGACGGAGAAAGACGATTCGCTCAAGCGGACATCGTAGCGCACCAGCACGCTGTGCACGAAGGGCTTGAACCCTTCGTGCACGTCACCCACGACCTTGATCACGTAGTCATCGCAGGGGAAAGTAATTTTCGGTGGGTCTTGTTGCGTCACCCGCCTCAGCTCCCATTAAACAGATTGAAGAAAAACAGCAGGATATAATCCCATATTCGGGCAAAGAACCCTGCCGGTTCAACAGCCTCCAGGGCCAGCAAAGGACGACGCGCGACCTCTTCATCGCCCTGCGTCACCACCATCTCGCCCAACCGTTGCCCGGCTTCAATGGGGGCTTTCAACACTGGATCAATGTTTAACACCGTGTTCATGCTCGACTCGTCGCCCCGGGCAATGGTCAGCATCAGATCTTCAGCCAGTCCCAATTGAACGTTGTCGGATTGGCCACCCCAAACCCTACCAGAGTATAGTTCTTCGCCACCATCGTGCAGCTTGGCCGTTTGGAAGTAGCGAAAACCATAGGTCAGCAGCTTTTGGGTTTCCTGAACACGCGCTTCTTCCGACGCCGTGCCCATGACCACACTGATCAGTCGCATACCATCCTCCAGGGCAGAGGCCACCAGACAATATCCGGCTGCTTCAGTATGGCCGGTCTTCAAACCATCGACCGACGGATTGCGACCCAGCAGGGAATTACGGTTTGCCTGGGAGATGCCATTAAAGGTGAAGCTGCGCTCGGCATAAATCGGATAGAATTCAGAGTTATCTTCAATAATGTGCCGGGCCAGTATGGCCAGGTCGGCCGCTGAGGAATAGTGATCCTCGGCCGGCAGGCCAGTCGCATTCTGAAAATGGGTATTCTCCATGCCCAGGCGGTCAGCATAGGAATTCATCATTTGCGCGAACATGGTTTCACTGCCGGCAATATGTTCCGCCATGGCGACGGAAGCATCGTTACCCGACTGAATGATGATGCCGCGCAGCAAATCCTCGATGCTGACGAACCGGCCTTCCTGAATGAACATCCGCGAGCCGCCGGTCTGCCAGGCATTCACGCTGATCAGTACTTCATCGTCCAATGCGATCCGACCTTCGATCACTTCACGTTCAGCGATATAGCTGGTCATCAGCTTGGTCAGGCTGGCTGGCGGCAATTGTTCATCCGCATTATGTGAGACCAGAACATGCCCGGTGGTGGCGTCCATCAGGATATAGGAACTGGCAGCCAACTGCGGCGGAGAGGGAATGATGGTTTCGGCCATGGCCGCGCCAGAAAACAGCGCCAGCCCGGCAACACATACAGAAGTCCAACGCTTAAAACGATGCTTTAACACAGAAAATAACCTTTTTTATGAGCGACGCCATACCCGGATGTTCCCGTACCACGTCGATGCTGTTCAACGGTAGACGGCCTGACCTAGGGTTTCGAAACGGACAGACCAAGGGCATTGTATCAACCCGTCACAAAATTTCATCCGCAGCGAGGGGGGGACTCTCGTATACAAAACGTATAGTAACCCGGCAACGGCACCGCTAATTCGGCACGACCAGCAAGGGTTTACCAAGCTCGGGAGTGGTCAGAGCACGCTGCAAGGCTTCTGCCCGGTCGTACTGAACAGGACCGATGCGCACCCGATAGAAGTCACCGTCACTGATGTTCACATCGTCATCAATCTGTGCTGCTATCTGGTCCCTCAGGTTTTGTGCAGACTGGCGCTGACTGAACGCGCCAATCTGAACATAATACACTGGTTGATCCAGCTCCTGGCCTGCCAGTGCCTCCACGCGCACACGCGCCGTGCCCTTATGGACAAAATCAAGCTTAACAGCCGCTGCGTATGACATATCGATAACCCGCCCCGGGTGAAAGGGGCCACGATCATTCACCCGAGCCACAATACTAAAGCCGTTGTCGAGGTTGGTAACCCTCACCCAGGTGGGTAGTGGCAGGCTCTTGTGTGCGGCGCTGATCTGATACATATCAAACACTTCGCCGTTGGAGGTGGTGTGACCATGGAATTTGGCACCGTACCAGGAAGCCAGACCTTCTTCCGAATACTGGTCGGCACTGGCGAGCACCTGATATTGACGGCCATTGACGGTATAGGGGCTGGCGTTGCCCTGACGGCTGAGGGGCTCAACGCGCGGCGTTGGTTCATCAATCTGGTCAGCGGTCAGTGCCTGGGCTGGCCCGCGGTCCTGGTCCATCGAGTAGCGGCCGGCATTGCTGACCTGGCCTGACCCCGTTTCATGAGACACATACTGACCGGCGCACCCTGCCAACATCAAGGCCGTCAATACCGCCAGACCGCTTGCCCGGGCAGACCGGTTTTTCACACTCACCATTGAACATCCTCATGCCAGCCATTTCTTTTACCAGGTCTGGCTATCCATTCACAGTTACCTGTCCGCCAATGGCTACGGTGACAGGCTCAAAGCTTCAGACAACTGATAAATCGCCATGCTGTAGGCGATCGACCGGTTGTAACGGGATATTACCCAAAAATTCCGATACCCCAACCAAAATTCAGCACCGTCATCGCCATCAAGTCGAATCGGATGCACCTGTGCATCGGCAGCAGCAGTCACCAGTGGATCCCACCCCAGGGCAGAGACTTCAGCCAGGGTTTGATCCCGGTCAAGACTGTTCAGCTCAACCTGCCGATACTCGCCGCTGACGTGCGCGCGGGTTGCAATGGGCTCATCCGGCTGCCAGCCGTGCTCACCCAAATACCGTGCAATGGATCCGATCGCATCCACCGGGTCATTCCAGATATCGACGTCGCCATCACCGTCGAGATCAGCGGCATAGGCCAGATAGCTGCTCGGCATAAACTGGGGATAGCCCATAGCACCGGCGTAAGACCCTTTTACCGACAACGGATCAAACGACTGATCGCGGCTGATCAACAGAAAATTAATCAGCTCGCGCTGGAAGTAGTCGGCTCGCCGCCCTTCAGTTACCGCAAGTGTCGCCAATGCGTCAAAGGTACGATGTACCCCCAGAAAATTTCCGTAGCGGGTTTCAACCCCCATGATTGCAGCAATCACCACCGTCGGAACACCGGTACGCTCTTCGGCAAGAGACAACCATCTGGATTGCTCCGCCATAAAAATCCTGCCGTTTTCTATGGTTTCGTCAGAAACAAAGAGGGGCCGGTATTCGGCGTAGGTTCTGGTTTGTTCAGCTGGCTTCTCCAGCGCTTCCACGTTTCGGGCAATGTAATCGCCTTCGGCAAACCAGGCCTCAACATCTGACGGGTTAAACTCATGTTCGTTCACCAGCACATCTATGATGGCTGATGTTCGGGGAAAATCTAATAACTCTTCCGCCTGAACTGCCGATGTACATAAGAGCCCATTGACCAGGATCGCTCCGAACAATCGTTGCATAACAGTACTTGCTCCTGTTCACATTCGGTGTCGAAACTGAGGGTCTGCGAACTGATCCGAAAACAGGAAGGCCGGTTAGCGGGCTACCGGATCATAAACAGAAAGCAACTAGTTTCGCTGATGTGTACTGATGGACATTAACATTCCAAAGCCAGTGAGCAGCGTCACAATGGACGTTCCACCATAACTGACCAGTGGCAAGGGTACACCGACCACCGGCAGGATGCCGCTGACCATGCCGATATTTACAAACACATAGATAAAAAACGTCAGCGTCAGGCTGCCGGCCAGCAACCGGCAGAAATTATCGCGCCCCCGAATAGCAATGAGCATGCCACGCAAAATAATGACGGCGTACAAGGCGATCAGCACCATGGCTCCGACAAACCCGAATTCCTCGCTCAATACTGCGATGATAAAATCGGTATGGCTTTCCGGAAGGAAATCAAGTTGCGACTGTGTTCCCTCCATATAGCCTTTTCCGGTGAGCCCGCCTGAGCCTATCGCAGTGATTGACTGAATGATATTCCAACCGGCACCGAGTGGATCGACATTGGGGTCAAACAGGGTCAGCACCCTTTGACGCTGGTAATCCCGCATGACCCAGATCCACAACACCGGTA
>DASSWT010000359.1:0-2395 GCA_035704555.1 Saccharospirillum sp.
TACAGTGGCGTGTTCACTAATCACGACGACTGGTGGATGCCCCTGATCAGCGCTGGCCAGCGCAGCGGTGAGCGGGTCTGGCCGTTCCCGATCGACCCGGATTACGATGAACAGATAAAAAGCGACATTGCCGACATTCAGCAATGCAACCCGGGCAAGTCGTCCGATCATATCGACGCGGCGCGCTTTCTAAGCCGCTTTGTCGAGGCCGGTGTGCCCTGGGTGCATGTCGACCTGGCGGCCGATAGCCACAAAGGGGGCCTGGGTCATGTTCCGACCGAGGTCACCGGCTTTGGCATTCGCTTCACCCGGCAGTGGTTGCAGGACGAATCGTCTGGAACGCACTGAGCCGAATGAAAAACCTTCATCAGGCTGTCATCTGGCCTCCGGGTTGGTTGCGTACAACCCGGTAACCCCATTTCATTGCAAAGAGTGCCCCCATGTTGAGTAACGAAGCCGCTGCGGTGCGCGAAGCACTGGTTAGTCAGGGACTGGAAACCCCCATGGTTGAAAACGGCCTGAGCCGTGAGCAGAAACGGGAGCGGTTAACCGGGTTGATGGCGGAAGTGGCAGGCACGCTGGGGCTGGACCTGACCGACGACAGCCTGATGGAAACCCCGGCGCGCATAGCCAAGATGTACGTCGACGAGATTTTTTCCGGTCTCGACTACAGCACCTTCCCGAAGATCACCCAAATCGAGAATAAAATGGGCCTGCATGAGGTGATTAAAGTGCGCGATATCGGCGTGCTGAGCACCTGTGAGCACCATTTCATCACCATCGACGGCTGCGCCCGAATCGCCTACATCCCGAAAGATACGATTATTGGCCTGTCGAAACTGAACCGCCTGGTGCGCTTCTTTGCGCAGCGGCCTCAGGTGCAGGAACGCCTGACCCGGCAGATCATGGTCGCGCTGCAGGTATTACTGGGCACCGACGACGTGGCCGTGCATATTGATGCGAAACATTACTGCGTGAAGGCGCGTGGTGTAATGGATGAACAGTCTCAGACTGAGACCATAGCGATGGGCGGAGTATTCAAAACAGATGCTGGGTTGCGTACTGAATTTTTATGTTAGAACCCAGGTTTCGGAGTTGGCTCAGGAGACTAGCGACGGATGCCGGGTATGCCTCTGTGGGGTAGTCCGCAGCAGGGATGCTGCGGCCTAGGCTCCATGGAAGGATCTACGCCGACCCCACAGAGGTATCCCCGGTAACCGGCGCGGACCATCGCCTCCCAGAGACCCCCAGCAAGAGCGAAACTTGGCGCATTAAAAGCGCCAGGCATAGCCGAGACCGTTCGAACTCAGTGCAGTTTCAAGCGCGGCCGAATCGCATGATTCAATCGGTCGATTACCGTCAGCAGTGCCGTTCTGGCAACGCCATGCAGCGCAACCTGATGCTGGCGATACAGACTGATGTACACCATTCGGGCGATGCGCCCCTCGATCATCATGCTGCCCCGGGTCAGATTGCCCATCAGTGAGCCTACCGTGCTGAACCGGCTCAGGCTGATCAGCGAACCATGATCCTTGTACCGATACTCAAGCAGCGGCTTCTGCTGGCGCTGACGCAGCATGTTTTTATACACATGGCTGGCCATCTGGTGGGCTGATTGGGCGCGGGGCGGTACCCAGCGATCACCGGGCTGCGGGCAGGCACAGCAGTCGCCGATGGCCCAGATGCGGTCGTCCCGCGTTGTTTGCAGGGTGCCGCCGACCAACATCAGGTTGTTGCGCGTCGTTTCCAGACCGGCCAGGTCTTTTAGAAAGTTTGGCGCACGCACGCCGGCAGCCCAGACCATGATAGACCCTTCAATCCGCTCCCCGTCGTCCGTCTCCAGTGCTCCCTCATGGCCCTGAACGACCTTGGTCTGGGTGCGTACCTTGACGCCGAGCTGTCCAAGCTCGTGGGTGACGGTTTGGCTGATGCGATCGGGCAGGGCGGGCAGAATACGCGGCCCGGCCTCGACCAGGGTAACGTCGAGATGCTCCGGGCTGACGTGGCCGAGGTCGTAGTCTTTCAGCACGCTGGCCGCGTTGTAGAGCTCAGCCGACAGTTCAACACCGGTGGCGCCGCCACCGACAATGACCAGTTTCAGCCGGTCGTCGGCACCCTGTGCCCGGGCGCGGTCCAGTCGCAGAAAGGCGTTGAGCAGGTGCTGGTGAAAGCGTTCGGCCTGGGCCGGGGCATCCAGCATCAAGCAGTGTTCCTTGATGCCGGGAATGCCAAAGTCGTTGGTGACGCTGCCGAGCGCAAACACCAGTTGATCGTAGGGTACCCGGCGCTCGTCCAGTACCGTAGTGCCTTCGCCGTCTACCAGTGGCGCCAGAATCACCTCGCGCTTCTCCCGGTCCAGATCGCAGACGGTGCCCAGAGTAAAATGAAAGCCGTT
>DASSWT010000254.1:0-17159 GCA_035704555.1 Saccharospirillum sp.
ATGGACCGGCAGGAAGCCGAATTGCGCGAAGAGCTGGTCAACAGCGGTGTGCAGGTAGAGCGCACCGAGGAAGGTGAGATCAACCTGATCATGCCGGGCAACATCACCTTCGATACCGACAGCTCCACCGTGCGCCCCGACTTTATGGACACGCTCAACTCGGTAGCCCGGGTGGTTCAGGAATACGAGAACACCCTGATTACCATTGAAGGCCATACCGATAGCACCGGCGCTGAAGACTACAACCAGCTGCTGTCTGAACGTCGTGCCGCCAGCGTGGCCGAGGTAATGCTGAGCGAGGGTATTGCGTTTGAGCGCATTGCGGCTGAAGGCTATGGCGAGTTGCGCCCCATTGCCGACAACAGTACTGCCTCTGGCAGGGCTTCCAACCGCCGGGTCGAAATCAGCCTTGAAGCCATCGTCGCCGAATAAGCCGCGACGGCTCTGAAACGCGGCCCCGCTCCGGGGCCGCTTGAAATCCGCATCGCCATAACCATAATGACTGCACAGCGGGTCAGGCCCGACGGCGGCCAATTGCACCCACATCAGCGACTTCAATGCGGAACAGCCTACCTCTATGACAGCACCCCTGAAACTGGCCATCCTTGAAACCGATGTGCTGCGGCCGGCCCTGAAACCGACTTACCACAGCTATGGCCGGATGTTCACCGACCTGTTGAATCAGGCCGACTTCAGCGGAGAGATAGAGGTTTTCCCGGTCATTGACGGCATATACCCGGACTCAATCGATGATTTCGATGCTTACCTGATCACCGGCAGCCAGCACGACGCCTTTGCGGACGACGACTGGATTGTTCGCTTGCGCGAGTTTTGCCAGACACTCTACCAGGCTGGAAAGCCCATTATCGGTATCTGCTTTGGTCACCAGTTGCTGGCTCACGCGCTGGGAGGTAAAGCCGGGCGAGCCGACCGCGGCTGGGGCCTGGGGGTCATGACCTATGATTTCGATGATACCGCCCGCGCCGCCTTGCCGGACTTTGTCGACCAGGCTGAGCCGGTCTCGTTACTGATCAGCCATCGTGATCAGGTACTGGCCTTGCCTCCGGGCGCCGAAACGCTGCTCACCAACGATTTTTGTCGTTACGCCGCCTACCACATTCCGAACCGGGTGCTGTGCTTTCAGGGCCACCCGGAGTTCACCAAGGACTACAGCCAGTCTTTGCTGAAATACCGTGAAGGTGACATTAGCGACGAGCAGATGCAGTCGGTGGTCGACAGCCTGGCCGACGAACATCAGGGCGCACGCATCGCGCGCTGGATGCGCGACTTTCTGGACAGCAGCCACCGATAACAGGCAGGATGGGACCCGCTCGATTCATATAGCCCATTCAACCGCTGGCACACTGAATTACTCAATGAAACTGATGACCCTACAACACGTCACGCTGGTCCGGCTTTACCCGATGCGGCGGCTGGCCTGGCCGCTAATGGTGCTGGGCACCCTGATATTCCCGGCGATGATCGCCTGGGCTGTGGCCCACCCTGAACTCAGTGGCGACGAGTTGTTTACCGGCTTCGTGGCCGGCCTCGGCCTGGTGTTGCTGGGCGCTCTGCTGGCGCTGACCCGGCCCGAAAAAGACCCGCCCCAGGGCCTGCGCCAGCGTGCCAGGCATGCCTGGGAAACCCTGGTGTTCTGGTCGTGGCTGGCGAGCCTGCTGGTGTTTGTCAGCCTGGCCATCAAAATCCTGAGTTTCTCCGGCGCCTGAACATAGTGGGCCAGGCGTAAAGTTCTGTCAGAACAGGGTACGGGGGTGCTGTTCAGCGTAGGCAATGCCACCCTTGCCGGAGCGTTTGATGCCGTACATGGCCTGGTCGGCATGGTGCATCAGGGTATCCAGATCGCGCCCGTGCGTTCCATAGCGGGCAACGCCAATGCTGGCCGAAACCGCTACCTGCTCGTTCCCGGTAATCACCGGCTTCTCGATCACCGATAACATCCGGCTGATAAAGGCATGAATGGCCGGTTCGTTGTCGAAATCGTCGATGATGATCACAAACTCGTCGCCACCCACCCGGGCGGCAAAATCGGTTTTGCGCAGTGCTTCCGACAAACGCTCGGCCAGGGCCGTCAGTACCGAATCACCGACGCGGTGGCCATGCCGATCGTTCACCGGTTTGAAACCATCCAGATCAATATAAACCAGATAAAACGCACGGCCGGTTTCGTTTGCCAGTGCCACCCGCTCGTCGACGAACTTGACCAGCAACCGGCGGTTCGGCAGCCGAGTCAGGGTATCGTGATTGGCCATGTACTCAATGCGCTGCTGCGCCGCTTCAATCTGCGTTTTCTCATGCGACAGGGCGCTGTTCACTTCATATAGTTGCTGATGGCTCAAGGCATTGCTCAGCGTGATGGCGACAAAGGGCGCCAGAGAACCCAGCAGCTCCAGCTCATCGTTGCCAAAGCGCCCGGGCACGGAACTTTGCAGCGACACCATGCCGATGACCGATTGGTTGTGTATCAGCGGGACAAACAACTGGGATAACGGCAACATCCGGTTGTCTCCCACTCTGAGTGAGCTTAGCTGTCGGTTCTCGTCGCCGATCAGCAGCGGTTTGGCTGATCGAATGGCCTGCACCGCGCGGCTCTGGTCAAATGAGTAGGGAATGGAGAACCCGGGCAAACGGGTGCCGTCCTCAATAACGATGACGTACTCAATGGCATCGACCTCGGGACGGTTCAGCGCGAGCGAGACGAAGTGGACATCGAGCCGTTGTTTCACGATGTCGTAGAGTTTCTGGCCAATGTCTTCCAGGCGTAACGATGAGGCCAACTGGCGCGCCAGCTCGTTGATCAGTTGCAACCGGGACTGGGCAGCCTTGAGCTGGCGGTTTTCGTGCTGGGCAATCTGCCGGGCAACCCGCTCGTCTTCCATCTTGGCTTCATACTGGCGCAGCTCGATCTGCTGGCGAACATCACGCTGTTGCAGCTTGCGTTCAAGATCCAGCGTCAGACGCAATACGATGTGGGCGGCGCGGTATTTTCGGGCACGCTCGAGGCAGACCGCCAGGGTTTCCAGAGCGCGCTGCTGAATCAGACTGAACTCGGGCAGCCCCTCCCGGCGCAGGCCCTGTCGCAGGGTGTGCACTGCCCGGGAGAAATGCCCGGTAGAGGCCAGCACCTTGGCCAACTCGATGTAGGCGTAAAGCCCGGTCACACCCTCTTTGTCGAATTCAGGATGATCGATGGTGACCAGCAGGGTGGTTTCAGCCTCAACCAGCCGATTCTGCAAACGCTGACACCGCGCAACCGCGATCAGCGCCTGGATTTCCAGGTGACCAAAGTTCAGCTGCCGTGCGTATTCCAGAGCGGCCCGACAACCCAGCAGGGCATCCTGAAACCGGCTTTGACGGCTGTGCAAATGGGCCTGTAGCAGTGCAGCCTCACCCAGATTTTCAGCGGTTATCGCCGCTGTATCGAGCCCCAACATCTGGTTTAGCAGCTCTTCAACACTGACCAGATCGTCGATTTCGTAATGGAGTAAGGCTAAATTCAACTGAGAGGCGAAGATGCCATTGATGTTGGCAACAGGCTGGGAGATCGCCAGCGACTGACGGTAATGGTGCAGCGCCTCGCCGTACTGCCCCATACCCTGGTAGGCCATACCCATGCCGTTATGGATGCGCCAGAGTTCCTCAGGGTCTTTTATTTGCTCAGCCAGCGCCAGGGATTCGGAGAGCCGTTTAAGAGCCTGAAGATGTTCTCCTTGAAAAATATAGGTCCAGCCTTCGTGAAATAAAAGCTGGCACTCTCGCAGCACATTGAAATCGACCAGTGTTCGGGCCTGATCAAGCAGTTGGAAGGCGGTTTCGGTATCCGACAGCATGGCCTGCCAGGCCTGTTCCAGGTACTTGTCAAAAGTGCCGTGCTGAGCCGCCGTCACATTGCCAACCTCTGTCATTGGAACGGTCATTGTGGTGTCTGAAGAGCCATCATTGTAAAGACCTCTGCGCCAACAAGCGATTGCAGGGGTGTCGTTTGCGCCCCCTCCCCCGTCCTGTGAGCTGAGTCAGTGCTCCAGCAGGAAGGTTACCGGGCCATCGTTGGTCAGGCTCACCTGCATGTTAGCCCCGAACTGACCGGTTTCTACCTGCCGGTATTGTTGTTTCACGGTGCTGACCAGGGCGTTAAACACACCCAAACCCTGTTCCGGGGTGGCTGCCGAGGTGAAGCTCGGGCGCAGGCCTTTGCGGGTATCCGCCGAGAGGGTAAATTGCGGCACCAGCAACAGCCCGCCGGATACCTGCTGAACGTTCAGGTTCATGCGACCATCGGCGTCGGCAAACACTCTGTAATTAAGCAAACGGTGGGCCATTTTGTCGATATTTGGCGCGGCATCACCCGGGTCGACCCCCACCAGCACAAGAAGCCCCTGTTCAATGGACCCAAGGGTGACATCATCGACGGTAACCCGCGCTTCGGTGACACGTTGAATCAGCGCTTTCATGGCCAATTAATCCATAGACCGGGTCCTGTGCGGCATATCTGCCGGGGGTGCGTCAGAAAAGCGACCATGGCGGGCTTATTCTGCCCGGCCGGGATCGTGCCGCAGGTGGTGGCTCCATTTCTGCGTGGCGCGAACCAGGGCATCGACATTGGCGGGATCAAAACCGGAATGGCCGCCTTCGCGAATGAAGTCGAGTTCGGCATCCGGCCAGTGTTTCGACAGGGCCCAGGCCTGCTCTGGCGGACAGATCATGTCGTAACGCCCATGGACAATGGTGCCGGGTATACCGGCCAGCGCCGATGCGTGCGTCAGAATCTGATTCTCGTCCAGAAAACACCGGTTGCGGAAATAGTGCGCCGAAATGCGTGCCAGACTGA
The DNA here is from genome assembly GCA_035704555.1 of Saccharospirillum sp. GTDB lineage: Bacteria > Pseudomonadota > Gammaproteobacteria > Pseudomonadales > Natronospirillaceae > Saccharospirillum. The sequence continues at coordinate 4,847 of DASSWT010000254.1, forward strand.
GGGCGACATGCGTCTGGGTGAAATAGTCGAGCGACTGGGTGCTCGGCCGCAGCGAGGCATTCGCCGCTTCCCAGCGTGCCCAGGCTTTGGCGGCGCCCACCCGGGCGAGGTCGTTGCTGCCATGCAGCAGTTGATAATAGTCTTCGACCAGCTCGGCCCCGGTCGCGCCTTCGACCGGCTCCAGAAAGCGTTCCCATTCCTCCGGAAAGTAGCGCCCGGCTCCGCTCTGGTAGAGCCAGTCGAGATCCTGCTGGCGGCCCAGAAAAATGCCACGCAATATCATCGCCAAGACCCGCTCCGGGTGGGCTTGGGCATAGAGCAGCGCCAGGGTGCTGCCCCAGCTGCCGCCAAACAAAACCCAGCGCTCAACCTTAAGGTGTTGTCGCAATTGTTCGAGGTCGTTTAGCAGATCGACAGTGGTATTGTTGTCGGTTTCGGCATGAGGTTCGGAGCGACCGGCACCGCGTTGATCGTAGAGGATGATGCGATAATGCTCTGGGTCGAAAAAGCGTCGCATCTGCTCGGAACAGCCCGCGCCCGGGCCGCCGTGAACCACCACTACGGGCAACCCCTCGGCGGTTCCCGACTCTTCAAAGTAGAGTTGATGACCACCGCTTACCGCCAGATGGCTCTCGTTATAGGGTCGGATTTCAGGGTAGAGCGGCAGCATTAAACATCCTCTTCACGGGCTTTTTATTATTCGCGTCACCATCGGCTGGGGTATCTATCAGCCCATCACCGGCGTTGGGGTCAAAACGGATGGCCAATAATGACACAGCCACATCAGGCTGCACAGCACCGGAGGATGCTGTTCTTCGTCGTTGTGAAGCGCCGCCTCATACCCTACTATCGCTGCACCTGGACGTCACCGAGTCTCTGCAATGCATACTCGACGACGTGTATACGGGGGAATCCGGTGAGAATCCGGAGCTGTCGCGCAACGGTAAGGCGAATGATGCATCAACCTCACGCCTGGGGGTGATGCTGTCGCCAAAGCCCGAATGCCCGTCCAGGACTGGACGTGCCGGTGAGTTCAACCCGCCGGTTCGCCCCTCATCCTCGCGCTTGGGAGACCTGCCGTTAATGAAACCGCTGCTTAGCTTGAAACCCACCCTGTTTGGACTGCTGACTCTGCTGTCTGCGCCCGCCCTCTGGGCCGATATTCGGGTCACCGATGATGTTGGTGAGACGCTGGTGCTTGAACAACCTGCGCAACGTATTGTCAGTCTGGTACCGCACGCCACCGAAATGCTGTTCGAGATCGGGGCTGGTGATCTGATACTGGCCACCGTCGACTATGCCGACTACCCGGAAGCGGCAAAAGCCCTGCCCAGGGTCGGGGACTATAACTCGCTCAACCTTGAAGCCATTCTGGCACTGGAACCCGATCTGCTGATCGCCTTCACCAGTGGCGCCAACCGGGCACAGGTGAACCGCTTGCAAGCCCTGGGTTACCCGGTATTCACTTCCGATCCACAGACATTCGACGAAATAGAGCGCACCTTAAGACAGTTCGGCGAACTGACCGGCCGCCAGCGCAACGCCGATAGCGTCGCGGATGCGTTTAAAGCCGATATCGGGCACTTGGCGGAACGCTATGGCGAGAAGCGGCCCTTGTCGGTGTTTTACCAGGTCTGGCACGACCCGCTGATCACCCTGAATGGCGAGACCTTCATCAGCAAGGTGCTCGAGGTGTGCGGTGGGGTTAACGTCTTTGCCGATCTGCCGGCGCCGTCACCCCAGGTCAGCCTTGAGGCGGTGATCGACAAGAACCCGGAGGTTATCGTTACCGGCCCGTCGGATTCCGGTGAGGCATCAAACTGGCAGCAATGGCCGCAATTGCGGGCCGTGGCCAACGATGCCCTGATAGAAACGGATCCGGATACGCTGCACCGTCCGGTGCCCGGTTTGGTCACCGGGGCGACAGCCTTGTGCGAAGCCATGGACCGGGTGCGGGAGCAGCACTGAAGTAGAGCGGGCTGAGTCGAATCAGTCGTATTCGACCAGCAACGCCATTACTTCCGCAATCTGACGGGGGCTGTGCGGCGGTCGCAGCAAGGCCCGATACTCACCCTCTGGGTTAATAATGGCGATGTTGTCGCTGTGGGCAACGGTGTAAACCTCGCCTTCACCCTCGGGGTAAAACAGCGTATTCAGTTGTTGCGCCAGCGTTTGCAGCTCAGCGACGTCGCCAGTCAGGCCGGTGAACTCGGGGTGGAAGAAGGGAACGTACTCGGCCAGCACCTGGGGGGTATCACGAGCCGGGTCGACGGTCACCATCCACATCCGTACCTGGTCGGCCAGGCCCTGCTCGCTCAGCGTCCGGTAGGCCTGGGCCATATCCGTCATGTTGGTCGGGCAGATGTCCGGACAGAAGGTATAGCCGAAATTGATCACGTGCCACTGGCCTGCAAAGCCGCTGGTGGAAAACGGTTCTCCCTGATGCGATATCAGATCGACCACCGGCACCTCGCGCGCGCTGTCAAAGTACAGGGTATCGCGTTGCTCAAGCTCCGCCGCAAGATCGGGCGAGGCATTCAGGGTGCGGTAAATCGAACCGGCAAAAACCACAGCGACCAGGCCAAACAAAACCAGTACCGTCAGATATATTCGGCGTTTGGGCGGTGCTGGCATGGTCTCGGTGGTCATAGAAAGGTCCTGATCGAGTGGTCTAGTAGCAAGGCCACAAATAATAACAGCAAATAGGTGATCGAGAACTTGAACGAGCCCCAGGCAGCATCGACTTTACGATCCATCAGCAGCCACCAGTTCCATTGCAAATAGCGCAGCCCCAGCGCCAGTGCGCAGACCGCATAAACCGGGCCCATATTGAGTGTAGCGAAGGGCAGCAGGCTGATCGCCAGCAGCAGCCAGCTGTACAGCCAGACATGAATTTTGGTGTACTGAATGCCATGTGTCACCGGCATCATCGGGATGTCGGCGTTCTGGTAATCCTTGATGCGATGAATCGCCAGGGCCCAGAAGTGCGGCGGCGTCCAGGCGAAGATGATCAGCACCAGCAGCAGTGGCAGGGCACCGATGCTGCCGGAAATGGCGGTCCAGCCGAGCAGTGGCGGCATAGCACCGGCGAGGCCGCCGATGACGATGTTCTGCGGCGTTGCCCGCTTGAGAAAGCCGGTGTAGATCACCGCATAGCCAACCATGGAGGCCAGGGTTAACCAGGCGGTCAGGGCGTTCACGAACACCATTAATACGGCGAAACCAATCAGCGTCAGGGCAAAAGCGAAAATCAGCCCGTTACGCTGGCTGACCCGGCCGGTTGCCACCGGGCGCCTGTGGGTACGCGCCATCAACTGGTCGATCTTGTGATCAACCAGATGGTTAAAGGCCGCACCGGCGGCGGCGAGCGCCGCAATGCCCAGGGTGCCAAACGCCCAGTTAACCAGTCCGGCCACCCCTTGTTGCGGGGCCAGAGCCATGCCCACCCAGGCGGTGATCAGCATTAGCATCACCACCTTGGGTTTGGTCATTTCGTAATAGTCTTGCCAGGCACGGTGACTGACAGGGGCCGCTATTGTTTTAGACATGCTTGGCCTCTCGATACAGAATGAAATTGACGGTTGCCACTGCCGCTAACAATAGCGCACCGCCGAGATTATGCAGAACCGCTACGGTCAACGGTAAACCGAAATAAACGTTGCTAAGACCCAGTGTGACCTGCGCCACCAGAATCAGCAAGAGCGTACCGGCCAGGCCGGCAAAGCGAATGTTAACCAGTCGCCAGATAAGCCAGAGACACATCACGGTTGTGATAATAGCCCCAATCCGGTGAGCCATATGAATCGCGGTGCGGGCCGGCACCTCCAGGTGACCACCCAGGTAATTGGGGCCAATGGGGTGGGCCAGATCGAAGCCGGCGACATAGTCGGCCTCCGGCCACCATTGAGTCTGGCAGGTAAACAGGTCCGGACAGGCCAGGGCGGCATAGTTCGAGGTCGTCCAACCACCCAGAAACACCTGCCCGATGACCACGATCAGCGTCACCGCCGCCAGCACCCGGGGCAACTGGCGGGGCGCGCTGGAAAACCGAAGCCCACTCGGCGACCCATTGAGACGCAAGGTTAGCAGCCAGAGCAGGGTAAAGGTTGCAAAGCCGCCCATCAGATGAGCGGTCACCACCTGGGGCCAGAGTTTCAGTGTTACCGTCCAGGCACCAAAGGCACCCTGAAGCATGACCAGAAACAGAAGAAACAACGGCAGCTTGAGCGGCTGCTCGGGGCGGTGCCGGTAGCGAAACGACACCACGGCAAGAATCAGAATCAGCAAACCCAGGATCGACGCCAGGTAACGGTGCACCATTTCCGGCCAGGTTTTTTCAAGATCGACCGGAATCTCCGGAAACGCTTCATTGGCCCGGCTGATCTGTTCGTCGGTTTGCGGCGCCCAGATGTGCCCGTAACATGTCGGCCAGTCGGGACAGCCAAGGCCGGCATCGACCAGCCGGGTAAAGGACCCGAGCACGACGACAGAGATAGCAAACAGGGTGGCAAAAGCGGCGAGCTTGAAACCAGGCTTCACACCATAACTGGACACTGACTCTTCCTCATTATTTTTATAGATTCAGATCGGAACCTGCTGCGCAACACCCCACAGCATTCAGAGATTCCCTAACCGATGGTCGACAACTTGAGCAGCTTTTTCAAATCATCCAGCTGGTCGTTAAAGGTGTTTTCAGGCGTAAAATACAGCGGAATATTCCCCAGCGGGTCGACAATAAAGACATAGTTCTGCTCACTGAACTGCGCTGGCACCTGCTCACGAAATGTTTCGGACACACTGGTCAGTGGCAACACCTCAAGGCCCGGGTATTGCTCGGTCAGACCTGTCAGCCCGGTCGAGCGGGATAACAGCAATCGCTTCATCCGGGGTTCGTTCTTACCCAGCGCCACATGCGTCTGACGTTGCAGATACACTTGCTGTTCACAGTCGGCCGAGCAATTGGCCGAGGTCTGTACCATCATCCACTGGCGATCGGGGTTAACCGTTTCAAGATCCAGCCCCAGGTCATCCAACTGCAGTACAGGTGTCAGCAGTATACCTTTGTTAACCCGCTCGTCCGGTGTCAGCCAGCCGGAAAAATAGAGCAATGTCGATGAGGCCATCACCAGCAGCGGAGTCAACAAAATGACCAGCATCTGCACCTTGTTAAAGCCGTTGCTGCGCGGGGCCATTTGAGTGGATTGAGTCATAGCGTTCTCCGTACGGACAGCCTGAATGCAGGCGTCCGTGTTTATAAGGTTTCGAGCAGTCCCAAAGGGCGACTCTGTCTTGTCATCGGCGCGGCTCGCGCCGCCTGCCAAAATGGATACCGGCGAACCCGTACATTCCGGCCAGCGCCAGCGCCATTGCAAACCATTGCAGGGCATAGCCGGTGTGCATCTCGGCTGACATCACCGAGGGGGTCCAGATTACCTGACCGACACCGGGCTGGCCTTCCGTCAATTGTAATAAACCTGCCGGTGGCTGGCGTTGCATTTTTTCAGCCATCGCTTGCGGCGCGATGGCCTGAATAACCTGGGGCCACTGTTCGGTCAGCGGCGTGTCCTCAAGTACGATGCTGTCGCTCAGAGGGCGCCACTGGCCCACCCAGGCCCGGTTCCCCGACGGTATCGCAAGCGCCGGCAGCTGGCGGCGATCCGCCGACCCACGCACCCAGCCGAGCGACGCCAGATACCAGCGGTCACCGGCATCCAGCGGCACCCAGACTTCGTACCCTACCTGGCCTTCCCAGGTACGATTATCCAACAGCCAGGGGGTGCTACCATCGAGTTCGCCGGTTAACCGATACCACTGATAATCAACCGGGTCGGTGTTCGCGGTCAGTGGTTCTATAACCGTGCGTGCCTGCAACTGCGCTTCCAGCTGGGTTTTCTGCTCAGCTCTGTTAAGCTGCCAGAATCCCAGCGCGACAAACAGCGGCAAAAATACAGCCACAAAAATGGTTAACGCCACGCCGGGCTTGAATCTCATAGCGCGTCGTCAAATCCGAAACCGACCCAACCCCTTGTATCAGGAGTCAGAGTTATGTTGTTAAAAGTCATCATGGTGGTGCTGATCATTGCCATGTTGCTGTCACTGAGCGGTGCTCTGGTGGCCTTGTTCAAAGACGAGCCGGAGTCTAAACGGATGGTCAAGCTGCTGACCATAAGGGTCAGTCTGGCTGTGATGATTCTGATCGTTCTGGTGTATGGTTATATGTCTGGCGAGCTGACTCAGGGTGCTCCCTGGAGTGGGCGTTACTAAGACAGAGAATTGGCGGAGCCCTGAACAGGCTCCGCCAGAATGAGACTGCCGTTAAATCCAGTAAACCAACACAAAGAGGCACAGCCAGACCACATCGACGAAGTGCCAGTACCAGGCCGAGGCTTCAAAGCCGAAATGGTCATCCGGTTTGAAATGGCCCCGCAGCGACCGTACCAGTTGCACCGCCAGCATAAAGGTACCAATGGTGACGTGCGCGCCGTGGAAACCGGTCAGCATAAAGAAGGTTGATCCGTAAATACCGCTTTCGAGCGTCAGCCCCAGATGCTGGTAAGCCTCAATGTATTCTTCCGCCTGGAAGAACAGGAAGAGAATCCCCAGCGCTACGGTAATGCCCAGCCAGATATTCAGTTGCTTGCGATGGCTGGCGCGCAGCGCATGGTGCGCAACGGTCAGGGTTATGCTCGACGTCACCAGAATGATGGTGTTGATCAGCGGCAAACCGAAGGCATGAATCACAGCTTCCGGTGCTTGGAACAGGCTGTTATCCGGGTTATTCATTAACGGCCAGCTAAATTCAAACCCTGGATAAAGGTAGTTGGTGATGCCCTTGTCGCCCTCACCACCGAGCCAGGGGCCAACGAAGTTGCGAACATAAAACAAGGCACCGAAGAAGGCGGCAAAAAACATCACTTCGGAAAAAATGAACCAGCCCATGCCCCAAACGTAGGACTTCTTCAACTGGGCACTGTTCAGGCCAGCGTGGTTTTCCCGGATAACCTTACTGAACCAGTTATACATCACCACGGCAAACACCAGCGCACCGGCAAAAAACCACCAGTGTGAACTGGATTCCTGGGTGCCGGATGACATGTCATTCAGCATTTTCCCGGCACCGAAAACGGTGAGGAACATGCCGAAGGCCATCCATACCGGCAGACGGCTTTGCGCGGGCACGTAGTAGTGCTCATGGGTTGTACTGCTTGTCGCGGCATTGCTGGACATCGCACTCTCCATCCTGTTCTTGTTCTTGTGGGGTTGGTCAGCCCTGCACCGCAGGTGCTGACGCCACCGGTTATTTGGGTGGGCTAGCCGTTACTGTACCGTAAGGGCCGCCGTTTTCTGTTCGCTACTGACATCGAACAGGGTGTAAGTCAGACTGATGGTTTGTATCCAGGCTGGCAAATCCGGATCGATCTGGAATACCAGCGCCATTTCCACGTCTTCCCCAGCCGACAGCGGCTGCTGATTAAAGCAGAAACATTCGGTCTTGTGAAAATAGGGGGTCACTTCAAAGGGCGATAAACTGGGAATCGCCTGCGCTGTCATATCCCGTGGCGTAGCGTTTTTGGCAAAATAACTGACCTGAACCACTTCACCGGGTTTCGCGGTGATGGTCTTTACCGTTGGCCTGAATTCCCACGGCATATCCGCGTTGTTAATGGCCAGAAACTGAACCTTGATGCTGCGCTGCTCATCGACCTTGAAATCCTGAACCAGTGACGCCTCATTGGTGCGACCGGTGATACCGGTCCATTCACAAATGAGGTTGTACATCGGCACCAGGCCAACAAAAACGAAGGCCAGCATGCCAAACACCACAGACACCATCATAACGATGATGCGCGTGTGGCTGGGGCGTGCGTTGTCGGCGTCGCTCATGCTGGCTCTCCTGGTTTAGGCCGTGTCAGTCAATTTTGGGCGGTGTTGAAAAGGTGTGGTAGGGCGCCGGTGAATCGACTGTCCACTCCAGACCTTCAGCACCTTCCCAGGGTTTGGCCGGTGCTGGTTTACCCGCAACAATGGTGTGCACCACGATGTAGAGGAATAGCAGCTGGCTGGCACCAAAGAGGAAACCGCCAATGCTCGACACCATGTTGAAGTCGGCAAACTGCAGCGCGTAATCCGGAATCCGGCGCGGCATGCCGGCCAGACCAAGAAAGTGCTGCGGGAAGAACAAGACGTTAACCCCGATAAAGCTCAGCCAGAAATGCACCTTGCCCAGGGTTTCGTTGTACATCTTGCCGCTCCACTTCGGCAGCCAGTAGTACACACCCGCCATGATCGAGAACACCGCACCCGGCACCAGCACGTAATGGAAATGCGCTACCACGAAGTAGGTGTCGTGATACTGGAAGTCAGCCGGTGCGACCGCCAGCATCAGGCCGGAGAAGCCACCGATGGTGAACAGTACGACGAAGCAGATGGCGAACAGCATCGGGGTTTCAAAGGTCATTGACCCCCGGAACATGGTGGTTACCCAGTTGAATACTTTCACCCCGGTTGGCACCGCGATCAGCATGGTCGCCCACATAAAGAAGGCTTCACCCAGGAACGGAATGCCGACGGTAAACATGTGGTGCGCCCAGACAATAAAGCTCAGGAAGGCAATGGAGGCTGTTGCGTATACCATGGAGCTGTAGCCGAACAGTTGCTTGCGGGCAAAGGCCGGAATGATCGCCGATACAATACCGAAGGCCGGCAGAATCATGATGTAAACTTCCGGGTGCCCGAAGAACCAGAAAATATGCTGGAACAGTACGGGCGAACCACCGCCGGCTGCATTAAAGAAAGCGGTGCCAAAGTGAATGTCCATCAGCATCATGGTCACCACACCGGCCAAAACCGGCATCACCGCAATCAGCAGGTAGGCTGTAATTAGCCAGGTCCAGACGAACAGCGGCATCTTCATCAGCGTCATGCCGGGAGCGCGCATGTTCAGGATGGTGGCGACGATGTTGATTGCCCCCATGATTGAACTCGCACCCATGATGTGAACCGCAAAGATGAAGAATGTAACACTTGGCGGGGCATAGGTGGTCGACAGCGGCGCGTAGAATGTCCAGCCGAAGTTGGGGGCACCGCCTTCCATAAACAGGGTACTGGCCAGCATCGCAAAGGCAAATGGGAGAATCCAGAAACTCAGGTTATTCATACGCGGCAGCGCCATGTCCGGCGCGCCAACCATCATCGGAATCATCCAGTTAGCCAGGCCCACAAAGGCTGGCATCACCGCACCAAACACCATGATCAGACCGTGCATGGTGGTCATCTGGTTAAAAAATTCCGGTTGCACCAGTTGCAGGCCGGGTTGGAACAGCTCGGCGCGAATCACCATGGCAAAGGTGCCGCCCAGCAAAAACATCGCAAAACTAAACCACAGGTACATGGTGCCGATGTCTTTGTGGTTGGTGGTATAGAGCCAACGAGTCAGGCCTTTGGCCGGCCCGTGGTGTTCGTGATCATGGTCATGATCATGGGTCGTCGTCGTCATGTCATGCCTCCTTATTCGCCGGCTTTAAAGTTGTAAACATCAACGGGGGTGACCATGTCGCCCACATCATTACCCCAGGCATTGCGCTCGTAGGTGATCACGGCGGCAATATCCGCATCGCTCAGCTGGTCACCATAGGCGGCCATGGCTGTACCACGAACACCGTTGACCACCACATCCAGATGTCCTTCAGCCGGACCGAGAGCAATCGGGCTGCCCGCCAGAGCCGGGAAGGCGCCCGGCACACCGGAGCCATTTGGCTGGTGACAGGAAGCACAGGCTGAACCGTAGACTTCTTCGCCACGCGCCATCAGCTCCTCGAAGGTCCATTCGCGATCGTTCAGTTCCGCCAGTTCAATGGCCTCCTGCTCTTTGTCCGCAAGCCATTGTTCAAACTCTTCCGGAGACACGGCTTCTACAACGACCGGCATAAACCCATGGTCCTTGCCGCACAGCTCGGTGCACTGACCGCGGTAGGTGCCTTCCTCGTTGATGATGGTCCAGGCTTCGTTGACGATGCCGGGGATGGCATCTTTCTTGACTGCCAGCGCTGGTACCCACCAGGAATGAATCACGTCAGCAGAAGAGAGCAGAAAACGGACTTTGGTGCCGGTTGGCAACACCATGGGTTCATCGACCTCCAGCAGGTAGTTCTCATTTTTCTCAAGCCGGTTGTTGATCTCGTCACGCGGGGTCGACAAGCTGGAGAAAAAGCTGACTTCCTTTTCGGCGTTTTCGTCGATATAACGATAGCGCCAGCGCCACTGGTAACCGACGACTTCAACCGTCACTTCCGACTCTTCAAAGTTATACATGTCGGCCAGGGTGTAAGTCGCCTTTACGCCAATGGCAAAAATCACGGCAGCAGGAATCAGGGTCCAGGCCAGCTCGACTTTGGTGCTTTCATGGAAATTAGACGACACTGCGCCCTTGGATTTGCGATGCTTGAACATGGAATAGAACATGACGCCAAACACCAGCACGCCGATTACCACACACACCCATAACGTCAGCATATGGAGTCCATACACTTCCTGGCTGATGTCTGTAACACCCCGGGGCATATTGAGCGTCCAGTCGGCACGCGCGACTGAACTTATCAACAGCGCCGTCAGGGCAATAAATACCCTTTGCAGCTTCATCTGCATCCTTCACCTCTGCACTTGTTATTGTATTGGGATTCCAGGGTCTGGCCGGATCACCTAGTTTACTGCGCTTGCTGGCGTCTGTTTAGCGACTTACTGAGTGAAGGGCTAAGCAGCGGCCTTAGGCTGGTCTGTGCCGAATTGAGTCTTTCTTGTTTCCCGGATCACCCGATTCAGATTGAGTCGAGTTAGTATAAACACGGATATTTTTAAAACCCAAGCATCAAGCGTTCCAAAGGTTGTTCAAATATCAGTCAGAAATGACAAAATTATTCGTAAAAACAATAACTTAGAGGATTTATGCAGCCACAAAAATTTACCCTGAAAATCGCCTGAAATGATTCAGGTATCCTCAACTGCCTGGCGCCGCACCTGGGCGCTGATGTGGCCCGTCATGCTGGCCAATCTGTCGCTGCCTTTATTGGGGCTGGTTGATACCGCTGTGCTCGGTCATCTGGACGACAGTGTTTATCTGGCTGGCGTTGCGCTGGGTGCCAGTCTGATCGCTTTCGTTTTTCTCGGATTCAACTTTCTGTCGATGGGGTTGTCTGGCTTTACCTCCCAGGCCAGAGGTGCCGACGACGCCCGGCTGATTCGCACCCAACTGGCGCAGTACAGCCTGGTCGCAGCGGTATTGTCAGCGCTCATTCTGATCGCCCAGCCGGTGCTGATTCAACTCGGGCTTGGGTTCATGCAGGCATCCGATGCGGCTACCACCGAAGCGCGCATCTACCTCAGCATTCGTATCTGGGGGGTACCGGCGCAGGTGTTTACTTCCATGCTGCTGGGGTTCTTTGTCGGTTTGCAGAATACCCGCATTGGCTTGCTGACGGTTTCAGTCGCGCAGCTGGTGAATCTGGTGTTGAACGTAACGCTGGTCTATGGCTTCGGCATGACCACCGATGGCATCGCACTGGGTACGGTCATCAGTGAATACCTGGCACTAACACTGGTATTACTGACCCTGTGGCGTACCCTGAAAGGGCTACCCGCTGGCATGGATGCACCGCGACTCAGATCCTTGGCTGCCTATTCTTCTATTTTCAGTGTCAGCCTCAGCCTGTTTATTCGCACCTTTCTACTGCTGATGGGCTTTGCCTGGTTTAACCGGCTGAGTGCCGCCCTCGGTGACACCGTGCTGGCCAGCAATGCCATTCTGCTGGCGTTTCTGACACTGATCTCCAATAGCATGGATGCCAGTGCCGCTGCGGCCGAGGCTCAGGTTGGCCTGGCGATCGGGCAGCGAAACCCGAACGCCTTGCGTGAAGCCCTGTGGACGACCGGCTGGTGTGCGCTCGGGCTAGCCATAGCTCTGACGGCCCTGTTTGCACTGCTGGGCAACCGCATGCTGGGCGTACTGACCAGCCAGGAGGTGTTGCAACAGCAGGCCAGCGACTATTTGCCCTGGGTCATCGCCATGCCGGTGCTCGCCGGCACGGCCTACTGGCTCGACGGTGTCTTCATCGGCGCCCGGCTGACCGCCCAGATGCGCAATGGCGTGGTGTTCGGGTTCATCAGCTTTGTACTGGCGAGCCAGTGGTTGCCAGCAACCCAACAGGCACTCTGGTTCTGTTTCAGCCTTATGTTCATCGGCCGCTCGCTCTGGATGTTGGGGATATACCGGCATTCCTTACTGCCAATGACACGAAAAGGCGGGGCTTATTGACTCAAG
>DASSWT010000156.1:0-4425 GCA_035704555.1 Saccharospirillum sp.
TTGGGAAAGCTATACCGACCTGCGCCGTAATTCAGCTGTGGACTGGACGGTGCCCTTGTCGCTGGGTGATTCGCACCGGGGCTACCGGGTTATCGGCACCACCACCGACTATTTCGAGCACTACCAGTATGGTCGTAACCAATCGCTGAGCTTTCAGAGCGGTCAGCCGTTCGACGATGTCTATGACGTTGTGCTCGGCGCCGAAGTGGCCGAGGTGCTGGAGTACCAGCTTGGCGATGAACTGGTGGTTGCCCACGGCCTCGGCACCACCAGCTTCGAGAACCACGATGACAAACCCTTCACTGTGGTCGGCATTCTTGAGGCCACCGGCACCCCGGTAGACCGCAGCCTGCACGTCCCGCTCGAAGGCATTACTGCCATGCACGTTGACTGGCAGCAGGGTGTTAAACTGCCGGGCTATGAGATATCGGCCGAGGAAGCCCGCGAGATGGATCTGACGCCCGACAGCGTGACAGCCGTGCTGGTGGGCATGAAATCCCGGGTGCAGACCTTCTCCTTTCAGCGGCTGATTAACCAGTACCGCGCGGAGCCGCTGTCGGCGATTATTCCCGGCGCGACCTTGCAGGAACTGTGGCAACTGATTGGCATCGCCGAGAACGCATTGATTGCAGTGTCTTTTATGGTGGTAGTGACTGGCTTACTGGGTATGGTGACGGTGATTCTGGCCGGGCTGAACGAGCGCCGCCGGGAAATGGCCATATTGCGGGCACTGGGTGCCCGACCCGGTCATATTCTGGGCCTGCTGATGCTGGAATCCGGCCTCTATGGTGTTGCCGGGCTGCTGGCCGGCCTGTTGTTGCACTGGGGCGTGATCGCGCTTGCCAGTATTTGGGTTCAGGGCACCTACGGCATACAATTATCGCTGGCGTTACCATCGCCGACCCTAATGATGGTATTGGCAGGCTTCGTTGGTCTGGCATTTCTGGTCGGTCTGTTGCCGGGCTGGAAGGCCTACCGGCAATCGCTGTCGGACGGCCTCACCGCCACCACCTAACTCACGCGTTTTGGATGTAACGATGAACAGTCCGGTATGGAAACACTCACTTTGGCGGGCTTTCAGCGCGCTGCTGCTGGCCAGTCTTGCTGTTTCGGTTCAGGCACGCGAGGCCACTGAAATACAGTGGGAAGACCTGATGCCTGCAGATTTCACCTATAAAAGCCTGCGCGATCAGATCGACTACAGCCAATACGATCTGAGCAGCCTCAGTGACGACGATCCGGAAGCCCAGCGTCTCTACAGCGATATGACTCAGCTACTGGCCAATGCTCCTGTGGTCGACGCCCTGGCCGGTGCTCATATCAAACTGGCCGGCTTTGTGGTGCCGTTGGAAATGGACGGCGATTCGGTCTACAGCTTTTTGCTGGTGCCCTATTACGGCGCCTGCATACACACCCCACCACCGCCCTCCAACCAGATCGTCTTTGTGCAAACCCAGGGCGGGTACGAGATGGGCCCGATGGACGAGCCGGTCTACGTCAGCGGCACTCTGATGGTGGAAGCGCACCAGTCCGAACTGGGCAGCTCCGGTTATACCCTCTACGCCGGCAGTATCGACCCCTACCTTTAACGGCGAATCTACCTTTGAATCCTGGGCGCGAGCCCTTTATGCTGCCAACAGGAGCTTGCCGGCCGCTGCCCCGGGGCAATCGGGCGGTCGCTCCCCATTAAAAGGACCCTACCCGTTTCAACTCAATAAGGAACCTCATGAAAAGGATTCTACTGCTCCTGCTGATCATCGTAGTCGGCGGCTATGGCGCGGCGCACTGGCAGGTCACCCGCACCGTTAAAACCCAATTGGATCAGGCGGCGCAAATGGCCGCCGGTGTCGGGCGTCTCACCTATGGCCAGATCTGGGTACTGCCTACGGGTGAAGTTCGGGTGAACAATCTGAACTTTTCAGCGACCGGCCAGGGCGGTGATGTCAGCATCGAGCGCGCCTCGCTGGAAACCGACAACCTGCTGGCCCTGGTGCAGCTGGGCCAGACCCTGAGCAACGACGAAGTCCCGCAACGAATGGCACTCCGGCTGAGCGGCATTGAGCTTGACCTCGATACCATGCGGCCACTGGTCGACAGCGGTGCCCAGCAACATCTGCTGGCCGCCGGCTGCGGTGAAGAGCGCACCTACTTCAACTTCACCGATCTCGACAACATGGGCTACCGCCAAACCCGCTCTGACATGACACTGGAATACCAGCTGTCGCCAGCGCGCGACACCCTTCAGATTGAAGGTGACTTCACCACCGACACCATGTACCGGATGAGTGTTCGCTTAGAGGTCGCGCTGACCGAAGCCCAGGGCACGGCCGCGCTGATGGGCGCAACACTGAACCAGGTGCAATTACGGGTAGACGACCTCGGCTATGTGCCGCAGGTAACGGCCTATTGCGCCCGCGAAACCGGGTTGAGCATCGAAGCCTATAAGACCCGGCATGTGAACGCCTGGGAGCGGTTATGGGAACAACAGGGCATCGTGCTCGGTGACAGCGTGGTGGACGCCTACGCCACCTACATTGAGCAACCAGAAAGTCTGCGACTGGAAAGTTATGCCCGGCTGAACGCCATGCAGCTAATGATGATCTCCGATCCGCAGGCGATGCTGGATCTGATCGCCCCGCAGATCGTGGTGAACGACGGCGTGCCCGGCCCGGTGCAATTAACCCTGGCCATGCCGCAACGACCGGCAGCACCGGCCAACGACCAACCCGAGCCCGCAGCCCCGGAAGCCCCGGTGGCTCAACCGACCCCGGAACCGGCCAAGTCAGAGTCAACGCCGCGGGTCATTGAAGTCCCGGTGGCAGAACTGGCCGACTGGATGAATACCGACATGATCATCAATCTGTCGGATGGGCGGGAGTTTCGCGGTGAAGTGGAAAGCCTGACCAATGATCAGGTGCGTTTCAAGCAGTCGGTTTTTGGCGGCACCATGGTGATGCCACTGGCGCGGGACACCATTCGCCGGGTGCGGGTAGTGAACCCCTAGAAACCTGTCAGGCAATGGGTTGCACGGGCACTGCGCAACCCATTGCCTTTTGGGGTTACCCCGCCTGAACCACCCGAACCCGAAACGACCGACCCTTGATGCGGCCCCGGCCGAGTTTGTCCAGCGCACGCTTTTTGGCGCCCCGGGCTACCGCGACATAGGTGCTTTGGTCGAACACGGAAATCTTGCCGACTTCTGATCCGTCGATTCCCTGCTCTCCCGTCAAAGCGCCAAGCACATCACCGGGGCGCACTTTCTGCTTTTTGCCACCGTCGATTTGTAGCGTAATCATCGGCGCCGGCTGTGGCCGAAAATGCGCGTGCACAGGTGCGGGCAGATTTTCCGGTTCAAGCGTGGTGTTCAAATAACCTTCGAGTGCGGCCAGCCGGTGACCTTCCCGATCGCTGAACAAGGTACAGGCAATGCCCTGGCTGCCGGCACGACCGGTGCGGCCAATGCGGTGCACGTGCACTTCCGGGTCCAGCGCCATGCGAAAGTTGATCACGGCATCCAGCGCATCGATGTCGAGCCCGCGCGCGGCAACATCGGTCGCCACCAGTACCGAGACACTTTTATTGGCAAAGGTCACCAGAGATTCATCGCGCTGGCGCTGTTCCAGATCCCCGTTCAGGGCAATGGCGCTGTGGCCGGCTTCGGTCAGGGCATCGGTCACGTCCAGCGTTTCGGCGCGGGTGTTGCAGAACACCACGGCGCTGGTTGGCTGATGATGCGCCAGCAGGCGCAGCAGAGCGTCGAGTCGGTCTTCATCATTACCGACCCGGAACAGGCTTTGGGTAATGCTGGAGCTGTCGTGCTGGGCCTCGACTTTCACCATGACCGGCTCGACCATAATGTGATCAGCCAGCTGCTTGATCTGATCCGGAAACGTCGCGCTGAACAACAAGGTTTGCCGCTGTTTCGGAACCGATTCGAGAATCGACTCCAGCACCGGCTGAAACCCCATATCGAGCATCCGGTCGGCTTCATCGAGCACCAGGGTATTAACGTTGTCGAGCACCAGCGTACCCTTGCGGACATGCTCTTCAATACGGCCGGGTGTTCCCACAATAATGTGAGCCCCGTGTTCAAGCGACCCGATTTGCGGGCCAAACGGCATACCACCACACAAGGTCAGTATCTTGATGTTGTGAATGCTGCGGGCCAGCTTGCGCAATTCCTTCGCCACCTGATCGGCCAGTTCCCGGGTTGGGCACAGCACCAGAGTTTGAATACGAAAACGTTTAACGTCGAGCTTGTTCAGCACGCCCAAACCGAAAGCGGCCGTCTTGCCAGACCCGGTTTTACCCTGCCCAATCACATCCCGCCCGGCCAGAATATCGGGCAGGCTGCTGGCTTGAATTGGCGTCATCTGGTGGTATTCGAGCGATGCCAGGTTGCTCAGCAGATCGGGGTTTAACGGC
>DASSWT010000208.1:0-2218 GCA_035704555.1 Saccharospirillum sp.
GCTGTCCGACAGCAGCTGTAGCAGCGCCCGTTCGGATTCCCGGGCATCCCGGTCAGCCTGTACCTGGGCCGTTCGGTCCGAAACCACCAGCAATCGAGCGGCCTGCCCCTGATAGTCCAGCGCCGTTTGCAGCAACTCGACTTCCAATTCGTCACCGTTAAAGCTCCGGTGCGTCCAGACGGTCGCTCTACTGATATCGGACCCTGCGTCTTGCATACTGAGAAAGACTTCGAAATCGGTGCTCGGTCTGGCAAACAGCTGACTCAGTGGCTGGCCTATAAGCGACTGACGGTCCTGTTTGTACAAGGCGCCGGCAGCATTGTTTGCGGCAAGAATCCTTTGATCAAAACGGTCGTAAACGAGGCAGGCCGAAGGGTGGCTGTCGAAGAGGTGACGGTAATAATGCTCTCGCCGGACCAGGATGTCATAGGCGCTGTGACGTTCAATGGCGTAGCGGATTGCCCGGTGCAACGTGTCTCCGGTCAGGTCCTGCTTGACCAGGTAATCCGCTGCGCCGGAATCGAGAGCATACTGGTCTGTGTTATAATCACCCTGGCCGGTTAATACCATAATCGGCATGGCGGGCGCGAGGTCGGAAATGGCGTCCAGGTAATCGGTGCCGAGAACATTTCCCAGCCGATAATCGACCAGCGTGGCATCAAAGCTTCTGGTGGACAACTGCTCCAGACCTTCATCAATGGTCGCCGCCCAAACGATCTGATAACGTTCACCAGGTACATCGTTCAGCAATTCACGGACAATGAGAACATCGTCCTCATCGTCATCAATCATCAAAACCGACAGGCCGAGTGCCGACATCATCATAAAGGTCTCACATCAGGGTAGATCCGTTGGCAGAACGCTCTCAGTGCAGTCGGCAGCATGTGCCATTGTTCAAAAAAAACAGGTCTGGTGAGAAAGGTGATGGCGCTATTGCAAAGGTGCGGTTCACACCACTGCGTTGTCAGCACTTCTCGACACAGTTCCCGGTCGCCCTCATCATTTTCTACGATCCAGAGTGTAAGTGATGACATTATTGCCTCGCTTCCCATCGGCTTCGCGATGTGTTTATGCACTCCCTGCTACTGATTGATATTTGGGGATCCAGCCGGTAAAAACGGTGCCCCGGTCCGGTGTTGACTCGAAGGTCAGTGAGCCACCATGCCGTTGCAATATATTGTAGCTCAAGGATAACCCGAGACCGGTTCCCTGACCTATCGGCTTGGTCGTAAAAAACGGCTCGAAAATATGCTTCTGGACCTCATAGGGAATACCATGGCCATCATCCTCTACTGAAAACCAGACGCCCGTCTCATCCTCTCTGGTTCGAATCTGGATAACCCCCTGCTGATCGATCGCATGGGCCGCGTTGACAATCAGGTTCATCGCCACCTGCTTGATCTGGTTGGCATTGCAGTAAACAGGCGACTCCGACTGGTACGATTCTTTCACCTCACACCGGTATTTTACTTCGTTGTACACCAGTTTGAGGGTCGATTGAAACACTTCTTTCAAATCACAGGCTTCCATGCGGCCATCATCGGCGTGTGAGAAATCCTTCAGCGCGGCGATAATGTCTCGCACCCGGTTGGCGCCTTCCGTCGACTCCCGTATGCAATCCTGGATGTCCTCGCGCAAGAACGCGTAATCGATGGCTTTTAGCTGAGCTTTGACTTCATCCAGAGTTTTGGCGGTGTCAATCATATTGGTCAGCCCCATCAGTTGGGTTACATACTGTGACAAGGCGTTCAGGTTGGAGTTAATGTAGCCAATCGGGTTGTTAATTTCATGGGCCACCCCGGCGGCCAGCTGGCCAATCGCAGCCATTTTTTCCGATTGAATAATCTGCTGATTTCGGGTCGACATCGGGTCCTGCCCCCCGGCAGAGCTCTCCCCCTGCAGCATAAGCCAGTCAAATACCGACGCTATTGCCTCCGGTTCCTGCGTTGACGCCTGCTCAGCGCCTGGCAACAGGGATAGCACCCAGTAGTTGCGGTGAGCACGGGTTGACACCGGAATCACCACAATTCTGGCTGACCCGTCACCTACCGATATGGTTAAAGCTTCGCCATCAAGAGCCGATAGCCCGGGGTGGCTATTGATGTCTGCGAATCCCAGCGGGCCCATCTTATCTACCGAAAGCCCAATTTCTAACTCGGTTCGATCTTCACTTATATCCTGCGCCGACTGATTCCAGAAACGGAGTGTCCAGTTGCTG
>DASSWT010000303.1:0-3202 GCA_035704555.1 Saccharospirillum sp.
CACGACTTCAAACACCCAGGCCCGGCTTGTTGAGGTAGCCGTCCCCAGTGCGGTCAGAAAATCAGCAATACCATGCCGCCAGCCCCGGGGGTGGACCAGATAGGAAGATGCCCTTGAGACCGCCAGAAACAGGTCAGAGGAGTCCGGGTTGGGCTTGATCAGCCCTCCCGCAGCAGATGAAGAGGGATCAGACATGGCACGACGCATGACACTACAGCAACCAGGTTAGGTTAGTAATGTAGCATCGAACGGTCAGGGCTGCAGCGACAACCCGGAGTTTTTGGATGGGTTTGGGAATGGCAACCAACTGAGTGTCAGGTGCCGGGTGTACCTATCTGGGGAAGTCTGAAGCATGGATGCTTCAGTCTAGGCCCCATGGATGGGTTCACGCCGACCCCAGATAGGTGCACCTGGTGCCAGACACGGATTCCGGCTAAACAGTCAAAGCTGTCTGTGTTATGAAGCCCGGTAACTGTCCGTGCTTGGGCAGCTGCACATGAAATTGCGGTCGCCGTGTACGTTGTCGACGCGGTTGACCGCCGGCCAGAACTTGGCAGCGCGGGTGGCGGCGGTGGGGAAAACGGCCAGCTCACGGCTGTAAGGTCTGTCCCAGTCGCCGACCAGGTCTTCCTGGGTATGGGGCGCCAGGCGCAGTGGGCTGTGCTCCTCGCTGTACTGGCCATTCTTCACCGCTTCAATTTCCGCCCGAATGCCCTGCATGGCCTCGATGAAGCGATCCAGCTCCGCCTGGGATTCCGACTCGGTCGGCTCGATCATCAGCGTGCCCGGCACCGGGAAACTCATGGTCGGGGCGTGGAAGCCATAGTCCATCAGGCGTTTGGCGATGTCTTCCTCGGTGATGCCGGTCTCGGCTTTTAACGGCCGAATATCCAGAATGCACTCGTGAGCCACACGACCGTTACGACCCCGGTACAGCACCGAATAATCGTCTTTCAGGCGCTCGGCAATGTAATTGGCGTTCAGAATGGCGATTTCTGAGGACTCGCGCAGGCCATCACGACCCAGCATGCGGTTGTACATCCAGGTGATCGGCAGAATGCCGGCCGAGCCGTAAGGCGCGGCTGATACAGCACCTGTGCCTTCGGTTGTGCAATGGCCCGGCAGGTAGGGCGCCAGATGCGCCTTCACACCAATCGGCCCCATGCCCGGGCCACCGCCGCCGTGCGGAATGGCGAAAGTCTTGTGCAGGTTCAGGTGCGACACATCAGAGCCAATAAAGCCGGGCTGGGTCAGGCCGACCTGAGCGTTCAGGTTGGCGCCATCGAGGTACACCTGGCCACCGAACTGATGAACAATCTCGCACAGCTCGCGCACGCCTTCTTCGTATACACCGTGTGTCGACGGGTAGGTGATCATACAGGCTGAGAGCCGGTCGCCAGCGGCTTCCGCCTTGGCGCGCAGATCGGCAAGATCGACATTGCCCTCGTCGTCGCAGTTCACGATCACCACGTCCATGCTCATCATCGCCGCCGAAGCCGGGTTGGTGCCATGCGCCGAGGCGGGAATCAAACAGACCGTACGCTGGCCTTCACCCTTGGCCTGCTGATAGCGCCGAATCGCCAGCAAGCCCGCGTATTCACCCTGGGCGCCCGAGTTGGGCTGCAGCGAAATGGCGTCATAACCGGTGATCTCCGCTAAATCCCGTTCCAAATCGGCCAGTAGTTGAGCATAACCCTGGGCCTGCTCAACCGGTGCAAAGGGATGCAGCCTGGCAAACTCAGGCCAGGTCACCGGAATCATCTCGGCGGTGGCGTTCAGCTTCATGGTGCAGGAGCCGAGTGGGATCATGCCGTGCACCAGGGAATAATCCTTGTTCTCCAGCGAGCGAATGTAGCGCAGCATTTCTGTTTCGCTGTGGTAGCGGTTGAACACCGGGTGGGTCAGCACCGCATCGGTCCGCCGCTGGGCCGGGTCGATGCCGGCTAATGCGCCTTCCAGTAACTGGGCATCAAGCTCAGCGATGGTTAACCCGTGATCGTCACCGAGCAGTACCGAGAACAGGTCGAGCACGTCAGCCTCGGTCGTGGTTTCATCCAGGCTGATACCGATACGGCCATCACTGAAGGCACGCAAATTGATTGCTTTGCTCCGCGCCCGGTCATGCACGCTGGCATCAAAGCCGCTCAACGTCAGAGTGTCGAAGAAAGACGCAGGCACACTGATGCCATTTTGCTGCAGCCCCAACGCCAGAATGCCGGTCAGACGATGCACCCGCTCAGCGATGGCTTTCAGGCCTTCAGGGCCATGATAAACCGCGTAAAACGCCGCCAGATTGGCCAGCAGCGCCTGAGCCGTACAAATGTTCGAGGTCGCCTTTTCGCGGCGAATATGCTGCTCGCGCGTCTGCATCGCCATGCGCAGCGCGGTGTTGCCCCGGCTATCGACAGAAACACCAATAATACGCCCTGGTACCTGTCGCTTCAGATCTTCACGGGCGGCAAAGAACGCCGCATGCGGGCCACCGTAACCCATCGGCACACCAAAGCGCTGAGCCGAACCCAGCACAATGTCGGCACCCAGCTCGCCGGGCGATTTCAACAGCATCAGTGCCAGCAAATCACTGGCAACGGCGACCATGGCACCCTGAGTCTTGGCGCTGGAAATCAGTGTGCCCAAATCGGAAATCTGACCATCGGTACCGGGGTACTGAAACAAGGCGCCAAAGGGCGAGTGCTCGCTGATCTGTTCAGCCGGAGCCACCACCAATTCAAATCCAAAATGCTCGGCCCGAGTTTCGAGTACCGCCAGCGTCTGCGGATGCACATCATCAGCAACGAAAAAGACGTTACTCTTGCAACGGCGATTAGCACGCTGGCACAAGGCCATCGCCTCGGCGGCGGCCGTGGCTTCATCGAGCAGGGAGGCATTGGCCAGATCCAACCCGGTCAAATCCATGATTATCTGCTGAAAGTTCAGCAGGGATTCGAGCCGGCCCTGGGAAATCTCCGGCTGGTAGGGAGTATAAGCCGTGTACCAGGCCGGGTTTTCCAGCACGTTACGCACAATCACCGCCGGCAACTGGGTATCGTAATAGCCCTGACCAATGTAGGAGCGAAACACCTGATTCTGGCTGGCGATCTGCTTCAGTTCAGCCAAGGCCTCCACTTCACTCAGACCCGGCTCAACGGCCAGTGGGCGCTGCAAACGAATAGCACCAGGCACCGTTTGGTCAATCAGATCA
>DASSWT010000251.1:0-6612 GCA_035704555.1 Saccharospirillum sp.
ACCTGCACATCAATGTGGCTGCCTGCGGTAAAAGGAGGCAACTCACGGCCATGCGGATCGACCAGTTCCAGACGCACAATGCCATCGGCTTCGGCGACTTTCTTGTTGACCTTGACGATCATCGACAGGGTGGTTTTTTTACTCATACCAACTCCGGTAGACAGACGACCCGGTTAGCATTGCCAGGCCCTGCTCGAATTAGTTAAAGGGTGGGGTTCGCACAAGGCGAGCGTCGGGTACCGGTGGTACCTTTGCGGGGTAGTCCACAACAGGGATGTTGTGGCCTAGGCCCCACGGAAGGGTTCACGCCGACCCCGCCAAGGTATCACCGGTGACCGATGCGGACCAACACCACCTGGCGAGCCCCCACTCTTAAAGGATTAGGACGCCGATGCTTCCTGCTTGAGGATCTTGTCGATCATGCGGCGCGCCAGTACACCACCGCCGTCGATGTTCAGTTTCAGCAACTGACGGTCGGGGTTGTCGATCAGGTTACGTTGCTGGGCTTCCAGCATTTCCAGATCTTCCGAGAAAATCTGGCCCTGGCCTTCGCGAATTTTATCAGTCAGCTCCTGATCGTTCGGCTTGAAATTACGGGCCATGCCCCAGTAGTACCAGATCGAAGTTTCGGTTTCCGGCGTAATGAAATCGACCACAACGCTCGACGCTTTCTGATCGGCCGGGGCATCGAAGCCGCCCTTGCCGGCAATGGCTACGCCGACGTTGATCATGATGTGGCTGGGCGGTGTGAAGCGGCTGATCTGCCAGCGGTCGACATCGGCCGTCGGTTCAAGATCATTGAATCTCAGCGCGTTTTGCCAAAAGGGCGGTGCCTTGATGCTTTCCATGGTGCGCTTGGTGACCACGGTATCGCCGTCTTTAAAGGAGTCTGGCGCTTCGTCTTCAATCTCGGGCTGACCAATGCTGCTCACGTGCACATAGGTTTCGTGGGTCAGGTCCATCAGGTTGTCGACCATCAACTTGTAATTGCAGTTGATGTGATAAACGCCGCCGCCGTAAGCCCAGTCCGGATCGTCGAAAAAGTCGAACTTCGGAATCAGATCAGTATCGGCTTTTTCAGCATCGCCCGGCC
This sequence comes from Saccharospirillum sp., assembly GCA_035704555.1. GTDB lineage: Bacteria > Pseudomonadota > Gammaproteobacteria > Pseudomonadales > Natronospirillaceae > Saccharospirillum. The sequence goes on from DASSWT010000251.1 coordinate 1,094, forward strand.
ATACCCAGATAAAGCCATAACGCTCTTCAACCGGGTAAGCGGTAATGCCCGGGAACGCGTTGACGCGCTGGCCCGGCATCGACTTACAGTTGCCATCACAGTTCATCACCATGCCGTGGTAACCGCACACCAGATCACCTTCATCGTTCACATAACCCAGCGACAAGGGCGCGCCGCGGTGCGGACAGAAGTCAGCCAGGGCGGCGATTTTTTCATTCTGGGTGCGATAAAACACCATACGCTTGCCACAGATCTGACGACCCTGCGGTTTGTCAGTTACTTCATCGGACGAAAAGGCTACATACCAGGTATTGGTCGGCCAGGAGGCTTGCACGGTCATGGCGGTTCTCCACTGCATCGGGTCGGTGGTTGTGTTCGGTCGACTCGCTTTTTATTATCCGTCGACATCAGTTATGGATCCAAAAATAGGTTTACAACCCTCCCTTGTCAACAAAAATATCGATTTTGGATCCACTTTTGTTCATTTATGGATCCCAAACAGCAGTAGAAAGCTTGCGCAACACGCCCATTGAGCTGAGAATAGACGCAACCACTCTCATACTGGATCCCGTTTTTCATCATGACCCAGATCAGCCACACCGCCATCACCGCCCTGCGCAAACACATACGCGATGGTCGCTACCGACCCGGTGAAAAGCTGCGCGAAGTGCAGGTCGCCGACATGCTGGGCGTCTCGCGCACACCAGTCCGGCTCGCCTTTCGCACGCTGGAGCAGGAAGGCTTGCTGGAGCGCACCGGAAAGCAGGGCTATGTCGTGCGCGAAGTGTCGGCCGATGATGTACTGTGTGGCGTGGAGATCAGGGGCGTGCTGGAAGGGCTGGCGGCCCGAAGGCTGGCCGAGAAAGGTCTGTCTGCAGAACTGAAGGCCCAGCTGGAACGCTGCGTTCAGGAAGGCGATGAGCTGATCAACCAGCCTGAGTTAAGCCAGGAAGACATTGAACACTGGGGTAACATCAACGCCCGCTTCCATGCCCTGATCGTCAACAACGCCGGCAGCCGCGCGATCAGCGATGCCATCAGTCGCAACAACCACCTGCCTTTCGCCTCGTCGGACTCCATCACCATAGACACCGACCACCTGGCCCAGGAGCAACGCAAACTCCAGGTCGCGCAACTGCAACACCAACTGGTGGTACAGGCCCTGGTAATGGGCGAAAGCACCCGCGCAGAAATGCTGATGCGCGAACATGCCTATATTGGACTGCGCTATGGGCCGCTGTTTGGTGTGCCTGAAGGGATGGCTTTGTGAGTTGAGAGCTGAGAGCTGAGAGCTACGAGCTGCTAGCTATTAGCTCAAAGCTCGCGGCTCGCGGCTCATAACTCTCACTTCTCAAAAAAGCTCAGAAAAGCCAGACTCGCTTTTGATAAATAGTGATTCTTCTTCCACCCCCAAGCCAGTTCCAGAGGAATAGGCGGATCGAAGGGTCGGGTGCAGAGCAACGGTTCGTTCTCGACAATCATTGCCAGGCAAGTGGCTAGCCCCATTTCGTTTTTGACCAGATTCATCAGCAAATCCACCAGATTGGTCTCAAATTGCACATTCAAACTGAGCCCCTGAGCGCGGGCACGTTGTTCAACGGAATCGCGCAAATAGTAGCCACTACGAAACATCACCGTCGGTTGCTGGCAGAACGCTTCCATACTGACCGACTCTTGTTCGGCCAGATGATGGTGCTTGGGCATGCAGGCAACTACCTGCTCGGATAGCTGCGAGGCGTATCGAATCTGATCATGCGGTTTCTCCGAGCGAACCAGCGCCAGATCGAGTTCGCCGTTGATGACCAACTGCTCCAGCGTATCGGTACCCGCTTCATACAACCGAAGGCGAATCCCCGGGTAGGCTTTCTTGAACGCCAACAAATAAGGCGGAAGAAAGTACGTCGACAGCATCGCCGACGCCCCCAGCTTCACCTCCCCCTGCTCCAGCCCCTGCAATTCGTTCAATTCCCGAGTCGCATCGGTCAGGCTTTCCAGAATGCGCCGGGCATGAGTAAGCAATACCTCACCGTCCGACGTCAGCGTCATACGCCGGTCGGCCCGGTTAATCAGCTTCAACCCGGTCTCTTCCTCCAGCTTCTTGATCGCGATACTCAACGCCGGCTGAGCAATCCCCAGCCGCCGGGCCGATCGGGAAAAGCTACCGGTAATGGCAATGTCGTTGAAGTACCGTAACCGGCTGATGCTGTCTAACCGCATAAACTTACCTCTAGCTCACAGCTATATCTTAAATATATAGAAAATATAAAAACAATATAATACGGATATTCGAGAACTTGAGCTATCTTTAACCCCACTTAAAACACCCGGTCTGGAGTTGGCAACAAGCTAAGTGTCAGGTGCCGGGTGCGCCTATCCGGGGAAGTCCGCAGCAAGGATGCTGCGGCCTAGGCTCCATGGACGGGTTGAGTGGGCGGCATCCCGCCCGACCCCGGATAGGCGCAGCCGGCGACTGACACGGACTCCAGGCACCAAAACAAGAGGCACACTCATGGCTACCGCACATTTTGACTGGAAAGACCCCTTTGCACTGGCCGCTCAGCTGAACGACGACGAGCGCATGATTCTTGATACCGCCCACGCCTACTGCCAGGACAAGCTGGCCAGCCGCGTGCAAATGGCCAACCGCAACGAAAGCTTCGATCCGGCCATCATGCTTGAGCTCGGTGAACTGGGCATGCTGGGGGTGACGCTGCCGGAAGAATACGGCTGCGTGAACGCCAGCCATGTCGCTTATGGTCTGATTGCCCGCGAAGTTGAGCGCATCGACAGTGGTTACCGCTCCGCCATGAGCGTGCAATCTTCCCTGGTCATGCACCCGATTTTTGCCTATGGCAGCGAAGAACAGCGCAAGAAATACCTGCCCAAACTGGCCACCGGCGAACTGATCGGCTGCTTCGGCCTGACCGAGCCCGATGCCGGTTCCGACCCCGGCAGCATGCAAAGCAAGGCCGTCAAAACCAACAACGGCTACATCCTCAACGGCGCCAAGATGTGGATCACCAACTCGCCCATCGCCGATGTGTTCGTCGTCTGGGCCAAGCTCGACGGTGAAATCCGTGGTTTTGTGCTCGAGCGTGACATGAAAGGCCTGAGCGCCCCCAAAATTGAAGGCAAATTCAGCCTGCGCGCTTCAATCACCGGCGAAATCGTGATGGAAGATGTGTACGTACCCGAAGCCAACATTCTGCCCAACGTAAAAGGCCTCAAAGGCCCATTCGGCTGCCTGAACAAAGCCCGCTACGGCATTGCCTGGGGCGCCATGGGCGCTGCTGAAGCCTGCTGGCTGGCGGCACACAGCTACGTGATGGAACGGGTGCAGTTCAACCGGCCGCTGGCGGCTAACCAACTGATCCAGAAAAAACTGGCCGACATGCAGACCGAGATCAGCCTCGGCTTGCAGGGTTGCCTGCGCATGGGTCAGTTGATGGACAACGACGCCTGCCCGGTCGAACTGATTTCCCTGATGAAACGCAATAACGCCGGCAAGGCACTCGACATCGCCCGGGTCGCCCGCGACATGCACGGCGGCAACGGCATCAGCGACGAATATGGCGTAATCCGCCATGTCATGAACCTCGAAGCCGTTAACACCTACGAAGGCACACACGACATTCACGCCCTGATTCTGGGCCGTGCCCAAACCGGCATTCAGGCGTTCGGTTAATGAGCGACGCTGCAGTAAAGGGCGCCCTGAGCGGCATTCGGGTCATCGACCTGAGCCGCATTCTGGCTGGCCCCTGGGCCACCCAGATGCTGGCCGACTTCGGCGCCGAAGTGATAAAAGTAGAACGGCCCGGCCAGGGTGATGATACCCGGGGCTGGGGCCCGCCGTTCCTCGGTGAGGGTGAGCACCGCGTAGCAGCCTACTTTCACAGCGCCAACCGGGGCAAACAATCCATCGCCATCGACTTTACCAAGCCTGAAGGCCAGCAACTGCTGCGCGACCTGATTCGCGATGCCGATGTACTGGTCGAGAACTACAAGGTCGACGGCCTGAAGAAATACGGGCTCGACTACGACAGCCTGAAGGCTATTAACCCGCGCCTGGTGTACTGCTCGATCACCGGCTTCGGCCAAACCGGCCCGTACAAACACCGCGCCGGATACGACTTCATGATTCAGGGCATGAGCGGCCTGATGAGCGTAACTGGCGAACCGGATGGCATTCCAATGAAAGCCGGCGTGGCTCTATCCGATATTCTGACCGGCCTCTACGCCGCCAACGCCATTCAGGCGGCCCTGCACTTCCGCGCCAGCACGGGCCTAGGCCAGCACATCGACCTCTCCCTGTTGGATGTTCAGGTCGCGGCCATGGCCAACCAGGCGATGAACTACCTGGCCACCGGCAACTCCCCCGGGCGCCTCGGCAACGCGCACCCCAATATTGTGCCCTACCAAGCGTTTGCGACCGCAGACGATTACCTCATTCTCGCCGTAGGCAACGATGGCCAGTTCCAGCGCTTCTGCGACGTCGCCGGCCGCCCCGATCTGGCGACCGACGAACGCTTTGCCACCAACCAGGCAAGGGTTGCCAATCGCGAAACGCTGCTACCGGTCATCATTGAACTGATGAAAACCCAGCCACGCGACTGGTGGCTGACCCACCTGGAAGAAGTCTCCGTGCCCTGCGGCCCAATCAACACCCTGGAACAGGTATTCGCCGACCCTCAGGTTCAGAGCCGTGAGCTGCAGCGGGAACTGGAACAAACCGAACTGGGTAAAGTGCCCTCAGTCGCCAACCCAATCCGATTCAGCGAGTCGGCGGTTAAGTACGACAAGGCCCCGCCCTCATTGGGTGCCGATACTGACCGGGTGCTTACTGGCCTCTTGGACTGTGATGCAGAGCAATTGGCGTTGTGGCGTAAGCGGGGGATCGTTGGTTAGAACTAACCCGACAGCTACATGAGGTAGAGTTCAAGTTTCGGGCTGTGTACATATTAAGCGGCGGATGACAGTTATGCCTCTGTGGGGGAGTCCGCAGCAGGGATGCTGCGGTCTAGGCTCCAAGGATGGATCCACGCCGACCCCACAGAGGCATAACTGTTAGCCGCCGCGACCTGCAACCACGGATTGAACCCCGAAATTTGAACTCTACCTCATGACGCCCCCGCCTCTTTGACAACCCCAGCCGATCAACTAACCTGAAGCAAGACTTACCGCAGTAGGGTGACCAGGATGGTGCGAACTCTGGTGGTTCTCTGTTTACTGACTAGCGTGGCCTGCGTTCGCGCCGAGCTTACTGTGGTCTACCCCGCCAGCGAATCTGAACTCGACCGTCGCTTTGACGACCTGACTCTCATACTGCGCACCGCCCTGGAAAAAACGGAAGCCGATTTTGGCGCCTTCGAAATGCGGTCGGCCCCGGCACCAATGACCTCAATGCGTTACTCACAGGAACTGATGGCCGGGCGCACCCCCAACGTCATCTGGACTTCGACTTCCGTAGAACGTGAAACCCACTTGCGGCCCATCAGAATCCCTTTGCGCAAGGGGCTGCT
>DASSWT010000276.1:0-15533 GCA_035704555.1 Saccharospirillum sp.
GGTTCTATTGCGGCACTGGCCTGCGGGAACAGAGATTGCAACTGATCCGTCATGTCGGCAAAGCGTCCTGACAGTCCGGTTAACTCAAGCTCATACCGGTCTATTTCCGCCAGGGTTTCGGCAGACAATAAAGTGGTCGACAACGCCGATGTTCTCAGATAGTTGGTTCTGAGCGTTTCCAGTTGCTCATTGCCGAGCCTGATGTCGACGACCAGGCGCTGATACTCATCCTGCGACTGGCTCATGCCCACATGCACATAACCAAAGACGCCCGAAATAACGACGGCCACCAGCAGGATCAACGCACTGACGCGCACACCGATCCCACCCATCAGCTTGGCCAAAGGCTTAGTGTTCATAACTCACCTCCCGCGCTTAGCGCGCACGCCCGGCATTCCAGGCTTCCAGCAAGTCGTCGTAGCGGATGGTCTGGCCGCGCGGCTTTTCGTTGGCCAGTGCCGCCTTGGGTGCGCCCGGCTGTGCCAGCCAGTAGGCGGCGCCTTCGGCATCGGCAAGCGATACTATGTCCGGACGGCAGATGTCGGTCTGGAAGGTACGTTGCATGGTCGACATTACCCGGTCCTGCTCGGTGGCCAATTGATCCAGAGCTTCCTGGGGTGACTTGATCCCGGATACGGCATCAGCAATGTTGGGCCACCACCGCTCGGACAGCCTCGGATAATCCGGGACGTTATTGCCCGTCGGTGTCCAGAACTCCCGGGCCGGGCTGCGATAAAACTCAACCAATCCGCCAAGCCTGGGGGCTATTTCGGTCATCGCCTGCGAGGCCAGATCAGAATCACGAATGGGGGTCAGACCGGTCAGGGTTTTCTTCAGGGAGACGGTTTTCGACACGGTAAACTGGGCATACAGCCAGGCCGCTTGTTGGCGCTCGGCGCTCATAAAGCGGGGGATGGTCCAGGCACCTACATCCTGATAACCCAGCTTCATGCCGTCTTCCCAGTAGGCGCCGTGAGGCGACGGTGCCATGCGCCATTTGGGTGTACCGTCGTCATGGGTAACGGGCAGGCCAGGCTGCAACAAATCATGGGTAAAGGTGGTGTACCAGAAGATCTGCTGGGCAATATTGCCATTGGCTGGCAGTGAACCCGCCTGCTCAAACGTAAGGTCCTGTGCTTCGGGTGGGGCAAACCGTTTTAGCCAGTCAATGTAGGTGGTCAGCGCGTAGACGGAGGCCGGCGCATTGGTTGCACCGCCACGCGCTACATGGGAGCCCACAGGCCGGCAATCTTCCACCCGAATGCCCCACTCATCGACAGGTAGGCCATTGGGCAGGCCAGGGTCACCGGCACCCGCCATGGAAAACCAGGCATCGGTGAAGCGCCAGCCGAGCGAGGGATCCCGTTTTCCGTAGTCTGAATGGCCATAAACACGTTGCCCATCGAGTTGCCCTACGTGGACGGTGAAAAACTCGGCAATGTCTTCGTAGGCAGACCAGTTAACCGGTACACCAAGATCATAGCCATAACGTTCTGCGAATCTGGCCTGCAAATCTGGGCGTTCGAACCAGTCGTACCGGAACCAGTACAGGTTTGCGAATTGCTGGGTTGGCAGTTGATAGATCTCGCCATCGGCACCGCGTACGAAATCGAGCCCGATGAAGTCTTCGATATCCAGTGTCGGCAAGGTGACCGCCTGGCCTTCATTGGCCATAAAATCACTGAGCGACAGAATTTTCCCGGATCTGAAATGCGTACCTATCGAGTCGGAATCATTGGCAAACAAGTCAAACTCATTGGTTCCTGAAATCATTTGCAACCAGAGTTGGTGGATAACCTGATCCTCTCTGGCAATAACGTGGTTTACGGTAATACCGGTAATCTCAGAAAAAGCCTTCGCCAGAACGTCGGCTTCGTATTCGTGCGTTGCGATGCCTTCACTCAACACGTTAATCGTCATACCTTGCAACGGTTCAGATGCCGTTCTGAACCAGTCGAGTTCAGCCCGTTGTTGCTCTCGGGACAGGGTGGAAGGGGTGAACTCCTGGTCTATCCAGTTATCCAGAACATCGGCCAGAGTTACTTGACAGGCACAGCCCATCGTCAGGACGGCTGCCCGAAAAAAACAGTGGGAATTTAACATGGGAATAACCTTCACATAGTACCCGCTCGCACCGAATCAAAAGCTACGGCGATAACAGGTTTTATTGTTTGTTATGGGTTCAAGGCTCCCTGAGTCGAGACGCTCCTTAGTCCGATCCGATGGCAACAGCATGCGCCTGGTGTTCATCGAAAAAGGGGCTGGCGAACCAGCCCAAGGACTCAGCACTCGTGGTGTTCAGTGAGGCAAGGGGTTCCATCACAGAACTCCTGGACCGGGTGAATAGTCCGGTCACCTCACTTGGTAGGTCAGTTTGTCTAGTTGAACTATCGTTTCGAACACTTTGTCTGAAAAAAGGGGTTATCGCTAACCCCAGCCAGGTGACCCGCTCGCAGGCGAGCGAATCGAGAGTGGCCATTACAGAGTGCCAGCGGCCATCCATTCAGCCATCATTTCATCGTAAGGCTGTGTTCGGCCTTGCGGTTTTTCGTCATCCAGGCGAGCCTTTGGTGCACCCGGCTGGTCCAGCCAGTATTGTGGATCGCGTGGCTCATTGAGCACCGGAGCATATTTTTCGAACACATTGGCACGGGCCAGACGACTCATAGTGTCATCAATAGCTTCGGCGAGGTTGTCCAATGCTTCCTGTGCAGACATTTCACCGCTAACGGCTGGTGCCAGGTTTTGCCACCACAGTGGAGCCAAGCGCGGATAGTCCGGGACGTTGGTACCTGATGGTGTCCACATGCTCTCGTTCGGACTGCGATAAAACTCAACCAGTCCGCCTAGCTTGGGCGCCAGCTCGGTCAACTCTTCCGAGTTGATATCGGACCGACGGATAGGCGTCAGACCCCGAATCGTTTTTTCCAGTGACACGGTTTTGGACACTGTGAACTGGGCAAACAACCAGGCTGCCGTGCGACGATCTTCCGGAGTGGATTCGAAGAACGTCCAGGCACCCACGTCCTGATAGCCGACTTTCATACCTTCTTCCCAGTATGGGCCAACCGGAGACGGTGCCATGCGCCATTTGGGCGTACCATCATCTTCCGTGACTGGTAGCGAGGGGTCAGTCATGTCTGCCGTGAAGGCGGTGTACCAGAAAATCTGCTGGGCAATATTGCCCTGCGCCGGTACCGGACCTGCTTCACCGAAAGTCATACCCTGAGCTTCCGGTGGTGCATAATCTCGCAGCCAGTCGACCATTTTCCGCAAGGCAAACTCGGAAGCAGGAGAGTTGGTGGCACCACCACGAGACACACTGGCACCCACCGGATTACCGTCTTCATTCACCCGAATGCCCCAATCGTCGACCGGGTTACCAAATGGCAAGCCCTGGGACCCCATGCCAGCCATAGAGAGCCAGGAATCGTGAAAACGCCAGCCAAGCGACGGATCGCGACGACCATAGTCCATGTGTCCATAAACCGTTTGACCATCAATTTCGCGGCCAGTGAAGAATTCCGCAATGTCTTCATAGGCAGACCAGTTCAAGGGCACACCCAGTTCATAGCCATACTCATCGCGGAAGGCGGCTTTCAGATCGTCGCGTTCAAACCAATCGGCACGGAACCAGTACAGGTTGGCAAACTGCTGAGTTGGCAACTGATAGATTTTTCCATCAGGACCGGTGGTGTACTGGATACCGATAAAATCATCCAGATCCAGACCCGGGTTAGTGAACTCCTTCCATTCGTTTTCAATGGCATCCGAGATGGCAATTGTTTTGCCATACCGGAGGTGAGTCCCAATGGCATCCGAGTCATTCACAAAGCCGTCGTAAATACTCCGATTGGACTGCATTTGCGTTTGCATTGTATTTACTACATCACCCTCGCCGATGATGTTGTGAGTGACTTCAATACCGGTAATTTCAGCAAAAGCTTCGGCCAATACGCTCGATTCATACTCATGCGTTGTCAGGCCCTCGGCGACGGTACTGATCTCCATACCCCGGAAAGGTTCAGCGGCTTCGATAAACCACTCCAGTTCAGCAATCTGCTCTTCCCGGCTCAGCGTGGAGCGCTGAAAGTTGTTGTCCACCCAACGTTCGGCAGCCTCCCGGTATTGGTCTTCGGCTTGAGTATGGGCGGCTATCAGGAATGAACCTGACATAACTAGCGATAGGTACTTCATTTTTTTATTGTTCATGATGACCTCATTCTTGGTTCTTGAATTACATCCCTTTACTAACATCGTCCTTTCCATATTTTTCACATTGCTATGGATCAGCCCCAGCGCATCAGTACGCCTATCCAGACGACTGATATTGCGGTTGCGACCAACACGTGAAATTCGGTAAACCCAATCATTCCCAGGTGAAAGAAAGCACTGGTCAGCAGACCTATAAACAATCGATCGCCCCGGGTGGTACTGATCGGTAAAAAGCCCTTGCGTTCGATAGACGGCGAGAAGTACTGCCACACCGTCATACCCGCCAGAATAATGGCTATCGTTGAGAAAAAGCCGGCTGTGGGTAATGTCCAGACCATCCAGTTCATCGGCTGTCTCCTCAGGTGCGGCCAAGAGCAAAGCCCTTGGCGACATGGTTGCGAACAAAGTAGATAACAAAAATACCGGGCAGAATGGTGAGCACACCGGCGGCAGACAATAACCCCCAGTCGATGCCTGACGCCCCGGCCGTACGGGTCATGATCGCCTGAATCGGCTGTGCATCCGTTGCCGTCAAGGTGCGTGCAAGCAACAGTTCGATCCAGGAGAACATGAACAGGAAGAATGCCGTCACCCCGATACCCGAACGAATCAGTGGTATGTAGATCTTCAGGAAGAAGTTCCAGAACTTGTAGCCGTCGATATAGGCCGTTTCGTCAATCTCGATCGGCACGCCGGACATAAACCCTTCCAGAATCCAGACCGCCAGTGCCACATTGAACAGACAGTGGGCCAGAGCAACTGCGATATGGGTGTCGAACAAACCAATCGAGGAATACAACTGGAAGAACGGCAGTGCGAAGACCGCAGGAGGCGCCATCTTGTTGGTCAGCAGCCAGAAAAACAGATGCTTGTCACCAACAAACTTGTACCGGCTGAACGCGTAAGCCGCCGGCAATGCCACCAACAGGCTAATGGTCATGTTCATCGCAACATAGGTCATTGAGTTGATGTAACCACTGTACCAGCTGGGATCGGTCAGGATGCGCTGATAGTTGTCCAGCGTGAAATTATTGGGGAAGAACGACAAAGCCCCCAAAATTTCCTGGTTCGTCTTAAACGACATGTTGACCAACCAGTAAATAGGCAAAAGCAGCAGTACCAGATAGATGGTCAGACCTACGCGTGACTTCATGGCAGAGTCTCCTTTGTACCGGGCCTGTACATTCAGCGAAGAGGCAGATTTCGATTTGGATACCGAATCCCTGGTCGCAGTTGAAAGCGTCATATCAGTGCCCCCCGGTCTTTTGAGTCGTCTTGTCTTTCTGCATGTGCATGATGGTCGTATAGAATACGAAGCTCACCGCCAGAATGATCAGAAAGTAAATGATTGAGAATGCCGCTGCGGGCCCCAGATCGAACTGCCCGATAGCCATGGCCGTTAGCGCCTGACTGAGGAAGGTGGTGGAACTGCCTGGCCCGCCGCCGGTCAATACGAACGGCTCAGCGTAAATCATGAAAGAGTCCATAAAGCGGATCAGCACACCAATAACCAGAACGTTGGTGAGTTTTGGTAATTGGATAAAACGGAACACGGCCCAGCGCGAAGCACGGTCAATGCGGGCCGCCTGATAGTAAGCTTCAGGAATGGCACGCAAGCCGCTGTAGCACAACAGCGCGATCAACGGTGTCCAGTGCCAGACATCCATCAGAATAATGGTGGCCCAGGCATCACCGGAATTTCGTGAAATATTGTAGGCGTATCCCAGCTCACGAACTCCCCATCCCATCAGGCCAATATCCGTCCGTGTGAATATTTGCCAGATGGTTCCCACAACGTTTAGCGGAATCAGCAACGGCAAAGACACCAGTACCAGGGACAGCGATGCCTGCCAGCCCTTCTTGGGCATCATCAGCGCCACCAGAATACCCAGCGGCACCTCAATGGCCAGAACGGTAAAGGAGAAAATGAACTGCCGCAGGAGTGCACCCTGCAGTTGCGGGTCGTTCAACATTTCGCGATACCATTCGGTACCTGTGAAGTAACGGGTACTGGCGTCAAACACGTCCTGCACCGAGTAGTTCACCACCGTCATCAATGGAATAACTGCCGAGAACGCTACAACGACGAATACTGGCAGTACGAACAACCAGCCCTTGTTGCTTTCAATTTTATTCATGAGGAAGCTCCAGCAAATATTCATCGGCATAGACTTTGAGCCATTGCTCCGGAAAGCTGACCCTGGCCTTTTTGTCTGGCACTTTCTGGTCTTCGTGCAGGCGTGCCTTCATCGGTATCGAACCAAACTGGAAAGACATGATCCGATAGGTCCCCAGATCTTCGATGTCCTGAATGGTTACCTCATAGGCATCGTCATTCGCCTCAGTCCAGACATGGACAAACTCGGGCCGGATACCCAGCTTGATGTTGGAAATACCGCTGTTGCGAAGGTGTGCGACCATGTCGTCAGCCACCGGCATCAGTTGGCCTTCAAATTCAAGCCCGCGTTCGGTCAGTTCCGGCGTGATGAAATTCATGCCCGGGCTGCCAATGAAATACCCGACAAAGGTGTGCTTGGGGCTTTCAAACAATTCGCGGGGTGTACCAAACTGGACGATCTGACCTTCATACATCAGCGCGATCTTGTCGGCGAACGTTGAGGCTTCCAACTGGTCGTGGGTGACGTAGACCATGGTGGTGTTAAATTGCTTGTGAATCTGCTTGAGCTTACGACGCAATTTCCACTTCAACTGCGGGTCGATAACCGTCAGCGGTTCATCAAACAGGATGGCGGATACGTCGTCGCGCACCAGGCCGCGCCCCATCGACACCTTCTGCTTCTGGTCGGCACTCAGGCCTTTGGCCTTGCGCTGCAGCTGGTCGGTTAACTCCAGAACCTCTGCGACCTCGTATACCTTGGATTTAACCTTGTGCTCCGGAACACCGATGTTGCGTAACGGAAACGCCAGGTTGTCAAACACACTCATGGTGTCGTACACCACCGGAAACTGAAACACCTGGGCGATATTGCGCTGCTCGGGCTTTAATTTATTGACGCGCGTATCGTCGAACAGAATGTCGCCATCAGAGGGTTCCAGCAGACCCGAAATAATGTTCAACAGGGTTGATTTGCCACAACCGGATGGGCCCAGCAAGGCGTATGCCCCACCCTGCTCCCAGACATGCTGCATTTCACGAATCGCATAGTCTTCCGGGCCTTTGGGGTTGGCGCTGTAGGTATGCGCCAGTGACTTTAACGTTATTTGCGCCATGATCAGGCCTCCACAAGTCGAGCGGGCGAGTGAACAAGTGAGCCCTGGGTATCAAAGGCATACAGCTTGTGGGTCGGGAAATAGATTTTGATCTCCTGATCAACTTCGTATTCATGAACCCCGGACAAATGCAGAACCAGTTCGAAGTGGGGGTTACGCACATGCAGAAACGTTTCCGACCCTGAAAGCTCTGCCAGATCTACTTTGACGGGTAATTCAAGGTCATCGTCGGAATGAGGCACCAGACCTATATGGGAAGCACGCACACCAAACTGGTAGTGCCCCGGCTCCAGCATTTTCAGATCGTTATTCAGTTGAAAGTGTACGTCCTGGTCAAAGGTCACTTCGTTTTCCGTGACCTCACCTGGCACCACATTGATGGGGGGCTCAGAGAACATTTCAGCGGTGATGATGTCGCGCGGCTTATGGTACACCTGAGCGGTCGGACCCATCTGCAACAAACGCCCTTCATGCAACACCGCTGTATTGCCGCCCAGCGCCAGGGCTTCATTGGGCTCTGTGGTTGCATAGACAGCGATGCAATTACGGGCTTTAAACAGTGAGCGCAACTCTTCACGCAGCCCTTCACGCAGTTTGTAGTCGAGGTTCACCAGCGGCTCGTCGAACAACACGATTTGGGCATCTTTCACCAGCGCCCGCGCCATGGCGGTTCGCTGCTGCTGCCCGCCAGAAAGTTCCAGCGGTAGCCGATCCAACATGGATTCAATACCCAGCATTTCAGCCGTTTCCCGTACACGCCGGTCCAGAACCGACTTATCCAGCTTGGCCAGGCGCAGCGGTGAGGCAATGTTCTCGTAAACGGTCAGATTGGGGTAATTAATGAACTGCTGGTACACCATGGAGATGTTCCGTTCGCGCACCGGCACACCAGTAACATCGACCCCGTTCATCAAAATCTTGCCTTTGCTTGGCCGGTCCAGCCCGGCCATCAGACGCATCAGAGTGGTTTTGCCAGACAGCGTTCGTCCCAGCAACACGTTGAAGGAACCGGGCTCCAGCGTCAGACTGACATCTGAAATCCAGGTTTCTCCATCGACGATCCGTGACACGTTTTGCAGCGTCAATGACATACTACGTACCCTTTTTCGTTATTGTTTGGTCTTGCAACCCCGCTCACAGGTTGAGCGGGTGGATAGCCTGATCGGCCTTTTGTTTTTATGTCAGTTTAAAACCGGTTGTACTTGCCGGAACCCGGCCACTGCGTTTATGGCTTGTCGCAAACAGATCGGGATCCGGTCTTTGTGTCATGCTTGTTACAAGACCCGTGCCAAAGAAAACGAAAATTATCGAATATTTTTCGAAACCCTGATGCCACGGGGCCTGGCACCGGACACTGGCGGTGAATCGTGGATCATCAAACTAATTCAGCGACGTCCAGCGACTGTTCAAAACTGTTCAAAACTGTTCAAAGTGTTCAGGCACGCTTGAAGCCTGAACACTTTCGTGAACACATCACTACCCATAACCCTCTATGCCGGGAACACAGACTATGGTGGTTTCCTGCCTGTTTTGCAGAAGATGAGCCATCCTGCCGAGCTGGCAAACAACACTGAACGCTGCTTGACAGTTGACTTGTTCGGTTACCAATGCAGAATGAGGTTCATGGCTTGTCGCTCCACCCTGAAAAGCAGGGGTACCGGAGCAGAAAATGGACAAAAACGAACATTCAGGGCCGCCTTTACAACAACAAAACGCGCAGCCAGATCCTGATTTCACAGGACATGAGAGTCTCGATACGAACACTAAAGACCACAAAGATGTGATTCAGGAGTCGTGGTATCGGTGTGAGCAATACGGTCTGGAGCATGGCAGCCAGCCGGATTTTGCCACCTTGCCGAAAGGGGAACTTAAAGACCGGGTCGAGCAGCACCACAGCCTGTTGGAGACCACGGAAAAAGAGGTTCTTCCCTATTACGAAAACATCCTGAGCAACTCATCGTGCATGATTGTCCTGGCCGACCGGCAAGGGCATGTCCTCAACACCTGGGGGCAATCACGTTTCGGCCCAGCTTCCGAACACGGGCTCGTGGGCGGTAATCAGTGGACAGAGGTCGGTGCGGGCACCAACGCCATCGGCACCGCGCTGATCACCGGCCATGCGATTCAGGTCGGCCGCGATGAGCATTACCTGCGCGCCAACCGCTTTATGGTGGGCTCAGCCTCCCCCATTTACGACACCAAGAACGATCTGGTTGGGGTATTGGATATTTCGTCCGATGCCTACCTGCCGCAGGACCACACCCTGGGCATGGTCAAACTGATGTCGCTGAGTGTGGAGAACCGGCTGATCTATTCTGCCTTTCAGAAAGATCACTTTATTCTCACCTTCAATACCAACGTGGTCAGTCTCGACAGCCATTGGTCCGGCATTCTGGTTCTTGATGAAAATGGCATCATCGTCTCGGCCAACCGCCGGGCCGAAGTGGTGTTGGCCCAGGACCTCGCCCTGCTGAACATCAATCAGGTGTTTGATTGCTCCATGCGCGAGATCAAACACCACCCGCCCAATGCGCCGATGAAACTGCGCGCCATGGGCCGCTTCAAGATCTACGTGAAAGTCATTCCGCCCCTGGCACCGGTGATGCGGGTACCGGATTTCCGTAACCGGGCAGATTACACACCGCCGGCTACCACCCCTATCACCGGAGACATAGAGGCGGCAGCACCCTTTGACCTAAGCCCCTATACAGAACCAGGACCAGCCCCTGAACCGGCACCCGACACGGATGTCCAGCCAATGGCAGCAGAAAAGACCGAGCCTCAGCGCACAAACCCACTGCCGCCCAACGTCATTCCGCTGGCCGAGCTTGAGCACGGTGACGTGCGGGTGCGGCGCACGGTGCGCCAGGCGCATAAAATCATGGAAAAGGACATTCCCATTCTAATTCACGGTGAAACGGGCGCCGGCAAGGAGATTCTGGTGCGCAGCCTGCATTACCACAGCAGCCGCGCCAGTGAGATGCTGGTGGCGGTTAACTGTGCGGCCATTCCTTCGGAGCTGGTCGAATCGGAACTGTTCGGATATGAGCGCGGTGCCTTTACCGGCGCCCAGAACAAGGGCTCCATCGGTCTGATTCGGCGTGCGCACCGGGGCACTCTCTTCCTGGATGAGATCGGGGAAATGCCGCTGACGGTCCAGTCCCGGCTATTGCGGGTACTCCAGGAAAGGATGGTCATGCCGCTGGGCTCAACCGAGGTGTTTCCGGTCGACATCAAGCTGATTTCAGCGACCAACCGGATTCTGAAGGACGAAGTGACTAAAGGACGGTTCAGGGAAGATTTGTACTATCGGATTTCCGGCCTGAACATCGAACTGCCGTCGTTGCGGGACCGCGCCGACAAAGCCGAGCTGATCCGCTACGTTTACGAACGCCTGCGCCTGGAAGAGCCGGCACAGCCATTGTCTGATCGTCTGCTTGAGATGCTGGTCAGACACCCCTGGCCCGGTAACATGCGCCAGTTGGTGCATGTGTTAAAGGTAGGCATGGCCATGGCCGACGGGGATGAACTGGAAGACTGGCACCTGCCCGATGACTTTTTCGACGAGCTCGATACCCCGCATCAACCTGGCAATACGCCAGACGTGGAACCCCTGGAACGGCTGATTCCCCGCCTGTTGAAAGAGCACAATGGCAACGTCTCAAAAACGGCAAAAGCGGCTGGGGTCAGCCGCAACACCGTCTACAAATACCGCTCCTGAGGCCCAAATCCTTAGGTCAGTCCATCAACGCAGAACGAACCGCTCGCTGCCAGCCAGCCACCAGGCGTTTGCGCTGATCCGACTTCATATCGGTATCAAAGGTGCGATCTGCCTGCCACAGCTCCGATAGTTCTCCAGTCGATTGATAGACACCGGCCTGCAACCCGGCCAGCATAGCCGCGCCAAGCGCTGTGGTTTCAGTGATGACCGGACGGGTCACTTTAGAATCGGTGACGTTGGACAAAAACTGCATCGCCCAGTTGTTCGCGGCCATGCCGCCATCGATACGCAGCTCGACTTCGTCGATGGCCCCATCGTCGAGCATGGCACCCAGCAAATCGGCCGTCTGATAGCCGACCGACTGCAGACCCGCCGTCACAATGTGTTCAATACCGGTATCCCGGGTCATACCGACCAGAGCGGCCCGGGCATCCGGATCCCAGTGCGGGGCACCGAGGCCGGTGAAAGCCGGAACCAGATACACATGCTGATTGGGCCCTACTTTCTCGGCCATGGCTTCACTGTCGGCGGCGTGCTTGATAAACCCCATCTTGTCCCGCAGCCATTGCATGGTCGCCCCGGCCATAAAGATGGAGCCTTCCAGCGCGTAGGTCACCTTGCCATCCAACCGATAGCCGACGGTGGTCAGCAACCGATGCTTCGAGGTAACGGGCTGAGAGCCGGTATTCATCACCATAAAGCAGCCAGTACCGTAGGTGCTCTTGGTCATGCCCTGATCGAAACAGCACTGGCCGAACAGGGCAGCCTGCTGGTCACCGGCCACACCGGCAATGGGCAATTCGATACCGGTGACGTCCGGATCAGTGGTGCCGAAATCGGCCGCTGAATCCAGGACTGTCGGCATCATGGATTTCGGAATACGAAACAGATCCAGCAAGGCTGAATCCCATTGTTGGGTGTGAATGTTGAACAAGAGGGTACGGGAGGCATTGGTCGCATCGGTCACATGCCGTTTACCACCGGTCATTTTCCAGATCAGGTAGGTATCGACCGTGCCGAACAACAACTCACCGGCTTCAGCCTGATCACGGGCACCCTTGACGTTATCGAGAATCCAGGCCGCTTTCGAGGCGGAAAAGTACGGGTCCAGCAACAAACCCGTCTTCTCATGCACCCAGCTTTCAGTTTTACGATCTTTGAGCTCTTCACAGGAACGGGCTGTACGACGGTCCTGCCAGACGATGGCGTTGTACAGCGGCTCGCCGGTTTTGCGGTTCCAAACCAGGGTGGTTTCCCGCTGGTTGGTAATACCCAGAGCCCGAATCGTACCGGCCTGCTCAGCCGCCTTGGCGACAACCTCCTTCAACGTATCCAGCGTGGACTGCCAGATATCGTGGGGGTTGTGCTCAACCCAGCCATCGTCCGGAAAATGCTGCTCGAATTCCTGCTGCGCACTGGCCAGGGTTTCGCCCTGCCGACTAAAGAGTATGGTACGGGTACTGGTCGTACCCTGATCAATGGCTAGAAGTAAGTCTGTCATAGAAACCCCGGATTCTGTAACGCCGTTATTTTCTTTTTTGTTCGATATTCAAGTTTATCCGCGCATAAACGAACTTTAAAGTGTTTTTTCCTGTGCCTTCCCAATAGTTAGTGCAATGAGAGTCATGATTCAGAAATTCGACGAGTAAGTCACTCCAGTGGTCGCCATTTCTTGTGTGCCGGGAGGGCTATCGGGTACGCCTACTGGAGGCACGCCGTAAATCCTTCCATGGAGGCTCGGAGACCGCATCCATGCGGTCTAACGGCCCCCAGTAGGCGCACCCGACAGCCCTTGGATCACGAGTTGGTTAAATATCGCGAATTTCTGAATCATGACTCTGGGCTACCCTCAAACATTCATCTCTTTTTCTACGTGTTGCGCAAACCAAGTGCAGGCTGCCGGGTAGGCTTATCCGGGGAAGTCCGCAGCATGGATGCTGCGGTCTAGGCCCCATGGACGGGTTTACGCCGACCCCGGATAAGCCTACCCGGTGGTCTGCACGCACTCATGCCTGCTCAGCAAAACCAACCACCGTATTAATTAGCCGAACCCGTCACCCATCGAAGCAGATTCCCGGAACAGTGTGGTAACAGGCCCCCAAAAACTCAAACCGAATGTCAGGCAGAAAGTCGGTAGGACAAGGTTAAGAACAGTGTGCTAAGGTACTTTCCGTTCGTCTGATGTCGCATCTAGGAGTGTTCATGAGCAACCCCAAACATACCCTTTTCTGGATGACGGTCTACCTGCTGATCGTCGCTACTGTCTGTGCTCTGATTTATGAACCTCTCAAATCGGCTTTTATGGCCAACTGGGTCTTCAACGCCCTGATTCTGGCGGTGCTGCTGGTCGGTATAGGCCTGACGTATCGTCACGTGCTGGTCTTGCGCCCTGAACTGCAGTGGATCGCCCTGTTTCGCACTGGCCGCAGTGGCCTATCGGTCAAGCAGGAGCCACGGTTGCTGAAGCCGCTGGCTCGTCAGTTGGGTGAGGATTTCAAGCGTGATCGCTTCACCCTGTCGGCCATGTCGCTGCGTACCGTGCTCGATGGCATTCGCTCAAGGCTCGATGAATCCCGTGAAATCTCCCGCTATATGATCAGCCTGCTGGTGTTTCTGGGTCTGTTGGGTACCTTTTGGGGTCTGCTGGGTACTATTGAAGCGGTGGGCCGGGTGATCATCAACCTTGATATCGGCAACCAGGATTTCGATCAGGTCTTTGGCGAGCTGCAGGCGGGCTTGCTGCGCCCCCTTGAAGGCATGGGCACAGCGTTCAGTTCATCACTGCTTGGCCTGGGTGGTTCACTGGTGCTGGGTTTCCTGGATATTCAGGCTGGCCATGCCCAGAACCGCTTTTACGACAGCCTCGAAGAATGGCTGACTGGTCTGACCAACCTGATTGACGCCCGCGATCTGGCGGAAGAGCCCGGCCTACCACGGACCCAGAAAGCCCGTGAGGAACTGGCCGAAGAACTCCTGATCCTCGAAGAAGAAAATCGCCAGCTGAAAGAAAAGCTGGGGTTTTCTGACGACGACTGAACGGAGCTCAGCTGATGTTAGGCAGTCGCAGACGCGCTCAATCCACCGTCAATGTCTGGCCCGGCTACGTCGACGCCCTGTCGGCCCTGCTGTTGCTGGTCATCTTCATGTTGCTGATCTTTACGCTGGCACAGATGTTCCTGGCCGAGACCGTTTCTGACCGGGATGCCGAACTGAACCGGCTCAACGCCCGTCTCGCTGAAATAAGCAATGCCCTGCGCCTTCAGGAAGAAAGCAACGAAGCGCTGAATGACCGGCTGGTGTCACTGCGCGCCCAGTACAACCAGAGCCTGCAACGCCAGGCCGGCCTGGAAGAACAGGTTGCCGCGCTTGAAGAGACGATCGAAACCGACCGGGAGACAATCGAGGTTCAGCTACGGGAAAAGGCCGCGCTGCAGCAGGATATCGTGACCCTGCGCGAGTTGCGGGCTGAGCTGGAGCAGGAAATCGCCGGGCTGGTCACGCGTTTGAACCAGAGCGAAGAAACAGTCGACCAGTTGGAAACCGAACTGGCCGCCCGGAATGAGCTGGTCGGTTCATTGCGCGACCGTAGCCAGGCTCTGGAAGCCCGCCTGGCGACGGAAGAGGAACGCACTCTGCTCGCCCAGCGCGAAATAGAAGAACAGGAACTGCGCATTGAAGACCTGGTCGCTATTGTCGGTGAAGGCGAGGAAGCGCTGGAAGAGGAAAAACGCCTTTCTGCCCGGGCGCAGGCTGAAATTGACCGGTTAAGCCAGCAAATCGACGCCTTGCAGGCACAGCTTAATGAAATCAGCACGGCCCTGGCTTTGGAGCAGGATTTGACGGCCGAGCAGGAGGTCTTGCTAGCCGACCTGGGTGAGCGGCTGAACTCGGCACTGGCACAGCGCGTCAATGAGCTGGAACAATATCGGTCTGATTTCTTTGGTCGCTTGCGCCAGGCATTGGCCAACAACCCTAATATCCGGATCGAAGGCGACCGTTTCCTGTTGCCTTCGGAGCTTTTCTTCGAATCGGCCTCAGCGACGCTCGGCGCCGGAGGGCGCCGGGAGCTGGATAAAGTAGCTGCTATTTTCGAGGAAATCGCCGCCGAGATTCCGGACGAAATTAACTGGATACTGCGCATAGACGGCCACACAGACCAGCGCCCTATCAGCACTGAACGCTTCCCGTCCAACTGGGAGCTTTCCACGGCACGGGCTGTTTCGGTCGTCCGTTATTTGGCAGAACAGGGTGTCCCGGAAGACCGTATGGCCGCTGCCGGTTTTGGCGAGCACCACCCGGTTGATCCGCGGTTCACGGAAGAGGCCTTTCGCAACAATCGGCGTATTGAGATCAAGCTGACCAATCG
>DASSWT010000128.1:0-2137 GCA_035704555.1 Saccharospirillum sp.
AGTCTTTCGAGATTCAGCGCCAGCTCACCGGTGTCGGTATTCAGGCTGTCCTGCAAGCCACCCACGATGTCGATGGCCGAGTTGATCATTCGGGACTTTTTATCGTACTCCTTGCGAGCCATATGCCCCTTGGCCGTGGAAATTCGGGCCAGCGCGCCTTCAAACAGCAGTTGAATCAGTTTATGGGGGTCGGCGTCCATAATGGAGGTTTCAGTACTGACCGACTGGTACTGCTTAATCCCCTGTGCGTACATAGTGTTTCCTCTCAGACCACTGGATGTTTTTTTCACCACAGCCTCCCGGTAAACATTGATCTGCCCTGACTCTGGAGGCTGCTTTGAACACTACCCCCGGCCCTGCGCGCATCGCTGATCGCCGAACAAGCTTAATCCATGTAGCGGCACTGTGCCGGAATTGTTGAGTATTTTTTTGCAGCAATACCCATCTGCGATAGTTGGCACAACCCTGGCAATACCTCCCTCAATGAACGAAAAAACGGCCAGTCTCACTCCAAACCGGAGACTCATTGCCGCTTTTTCATGACCGGCGGCCAGGTATTGGCCGCCCGACACTGGCAGCGGCACCGCCGCTCACCCATAAAGGTGCGTTATGAGACACTCATCGCAGGCGCTGGCGACACCGGGGCAGACATCGGCTCTGTCGACGGCCAACCCAACCGACACCCTGACTGATCTGGATCAACAGGCGCGGCAGTTTTACGAACTGAGCCTGAGCGACCGGGTGAGCAATGAACACACCGCCCAGTACCGGGGCCAGGCCCGCGCCATTGCACAGCAGTTGCTGGATATTCAGGCCAACTACGCCCCGGCGTCGAACCTGCTGGGGCGTATCGCCCTGGATGAAGGCTTCTATAAGCGTGCCGAGCATTACTTGCAGTTTGCCCTGAATCAGACGCCCAACGACGCCGGCTGCTGGTACTCGCTGGGTCATGTGAAACTGGCCACCGGCCACTATGATGAAGCCCTGGCCCATTTCAGCCGCAGTCTGGATCTTGCCCCCGGGGAAACCCGCGCCGCGACCTCGCTGGTTTATACCTTCGTGCGCCAAGGCAACGTGGTACAGGCCTTCAACGGTTACCGGCAACTGTTCCAGCTGCATCCCGACGATGCTCACATTCGGGCCAAACTGTTCGAAGTGTCCCGCCATATTCAGGCCGACAACTACCAGCCCGCGCTGGCCGACGATGTCGTTCGCTGGCTCAAGCTCGATAAAGTCGACCACGACGGCCTGGCACCGCTGACGGCATCACTACTGCGGCACAAATATCAGCTGGACGACCCCAACGCCGTAGTCGACCTGCAGGACCTGGCTCGTGACGAGATGCTGGGACTTGCCCTGAATACTCTCTACTTTAGCCACCCGGACCTGGAAGACTTCCTGATTCAGGTTCGCAAACAGGTGTTGTTGAACTGCCTGGCAAACCAGTTTTCCGACCCGGGCCTGTTGCGACTGGCTGCGGCTTTTGTGGTTCAGGGCATGCACAACGAACATGTCTGGGCACAGGATGGCGAAGAGCAGTCATTGCTGAGTGCCCTAAGGGATCTGTTGGAAACCGCTTTGTCTACACCCGACCCTCAGCCAGCCGACCTGAACAGCGCCTTGCTGATGTTTGGCATGTACGAACCCCTGCATCAGCTCAACCGAAGCGAGCAGTTGTCCCGCATTCCGCTGAACCGCTGGCCAAGCTACGCCCGGCCAATTATCCGTCGTTGCGTCAATGAATTGCGCGAGGAAATGACGCTGGCTCTCGACATCGAGCAGCTGACGCCCATCAGCGACAGCATTTCCCGGGAAGTCCGTCAGCAATATGAAGAAAACCCCTACCCTCGCTGGCTGCACCTGGGCTACAACACGCCAACCAACTACGGCCGAGCGCTGGAAGCCGAGCTGGAAGGGTTCCGGGCTCCGCAGTTCTTCAATATGGGCACCATCAGGATTCTGGTGGCCGGCTCGGGGACGGGCCGCCATGCGTTGCACGTGGCCCGTTATTTCCGCAATGTTGAGGTCACCGCCATCGACCTCAGCGCGCGCAGCCTGGCCTATTCAAAACGCATGGCCGAGCGTTACGGCATCAACAACATTCGTTTTCTGCAAGCCGATATTCTCGAACTGGACA
>DASSWT010000230.1:0-3040 GCA_035704555.1 Saccharospirillum sp.
AAGCAGGGGTACTCAGTCACGCTGCCAGAATCAATTCAAAACAAAAACATAGGGGAAGAATATGGACAGCAAGGTCTATCCAGTGCCGGCCGCGGCACGTGAGCGTGCCCTGGTCACTTCTGACGACTACGATCGCCTGTATCAGCAGTCGATTGATGACAACGAAGGCTTCTGGCGCGAGCAGGGCCAGCGACTGGACTGGTTCAAGCCCTATACTCAGGTTCGCGACGTCAGTTTCGATAAGAACAACCTGCACATCAAATGGTTTCACGACGGCACCCTGAACGTTGCCCACAACTGCATCGACCGCCATCTGGCCACCAAGGGTGACGAAACCGCCATCATCTTTGAAGGCGATGAACTGACCGACGAGAAAACCGAGATCACCTATAACCAGCTGCATGGCCACGTCAGCCGGCTGGCCAACACCCTGAAAGACCTGGGTGTCAGCAAGGGCGACCGGGTCACCATCTACATGCCGATGATTCCCGAAGCCGCCTACGCCATGCTGGCCTGTGCCCGCATCGGCGCAATTCACTCTGTGGTCTTTGGTGGCTTCTCGCCGGACGCTCTGGCCGGTCGTATTGAAGACTGCGATTCCAACCTGGTAATTACCGCCGACGAAGGCGTGCGTGGTGCCAAGGCTATCCCGCTGAAGAAAAACGTCGACAAGGCGTTGGAGCACTCCGGTACCGAGTGCGTCAAAAAAGTGCTGGTCGTGCGTCGTACCGGCGCCCAGGTGGATTGGAAAGAAGGCCGTGACGTCTGGTATCACGAGACAGTGGACAAGGCCAGCGACGACTGCCCGGCCGAGGAAATGAGCGCCGAAGATCCGCTGTTTATCCTCTACACCTCCGGCTCAACCGGCAAGCCTAAGGGCGTGTTGCACACGACGGGTGGCTATCTGGTCTACGCCTCTCTGACGCACCAGTATGTCTTTGATTATCAGGATGGCGATGTTTACTGGTGTGCGGCCGACGTCGGCTGGATCACCGGTCACAGCTACATCCTGTACGGACCGCTGGCCAACGGCGCCAAGACCCTGATGTTCGAGGGCGTGCCGACTTACCCGTCGGTGAAGCGTATTGCGCAGGTGATCGACAAGCATAAGGTCAATGTCCTGTACACCGCCCCAACGGCCATTCGGGCGCTGATGGCCAAGGGCAACGAAGCGACTGAAGGGACGGACTTGTCCTCCATTCGTCTGCTGGGCTCCGTTGGCGAGCCGATCAACCCGGAAGCCTGGGAGTGGTATCACAACCACTACGGTCGCGGCGAAGTACCCATTGTCGATACCTGGTGGCAAACCGAAACCGGTGGCATTCTGATCACTCCGCTGCCCGGCGCGACCGACCTCAAACCCGGTTCAGCCACACGGCCTTTCTTTGGTGTGCAACCGGCGTTGGTCGATAACGCTGGCCGCGAACTGAAGGGCGCCGTGGAAGGCAACCTGGTCATCACCGACAGCTGGCCGGGTCAGATGCGCAGCATCTATGGCGACCACGACCGCTTCGCGCAAACCTACTTCAGCACCTACGAAGGCTATTACTTCACCGGTGACGGCGCCCGCCGCGATGAAGATGGCTACTACTGGATCACCGGCCGGGTCGACGACGTGCTCAATGTTTCCGGCCACCGCCTGGGCACCGCTGAAATCGAAAGCGCTCTGGTGGCGCATCCCTCAGTATCCGAAGCCGCCGTCGTCGGCTACCCGCACGACCTGAAGGGGCAGGGCATCTACGTCTACGTCAGCCCCATGGCCGGCGTAGTCCCGAGCGATGAACTGACCAAAGAGCTGGTGCAGTGGGTGCGCAAGGAAATTGGGCCGATTGCCTCGCCAGACCTGATTCAGTGGACCGATGGCCTACCGAAAACCCGCTCCGGCAAGATCATGCGCCGCATTTTGCGCAAGATCGCCGCGAACGAGCAGGACAGCCTGGGCGATACCTCTACGCTGGCCGATCCGTCGGTGGTGGACGACCTGATAGAGCATCGTCTGAATCAGAAGTGAGCACGTTCTGAGTCCTTGGCAATCAACAACCCGGCCCCGCGCCGGGTTTTTGTTGGTTCACAGATGCCAAAAAACAGGTCAAACTAGGTCGCAGGAAAAAGCAACGCCGATCACTGGCCGACTAAAACAAGAAAGCGCACCAGTAAGCCAACGCCGTACCCCACCGGCCGGCCTGGCCTAGCTGCTTCGCAGCCTACGCAATAGGAAAGCCCATGTCATATCAGCTACTCATCGCCGATGACCACCCTTTGTTCCGGGATGCATTGATGATGGCCCTGCAGCAGGGTGATCTGAGCGACAGTACCATTGCCCTGGCCTCAACGCTGGAAGAAACCCTGGCAGTACTGGAACAACGCCATGACCTGGATCTGTTAATGCTGGATTTGCGCATGCCAGGCAGCGACGGCTTCTTCGGCCTGATCCAGATTCGCAAGACCTACCCGGACGTACCGGTCGTGGTGATCTCCGGCAGCGACGACCCGGCCGTCATCGCACGCACCCGAACCTTCGGCGCTCTGGGCTTTATCGCCAAGTCGGCCCCGACAGACGCCATTCGTCAGGCGGTACTCTCGATTCTGAACGGCGATGAAGTCTGGCCGGATGGCGTCGATGCCACCCCGGAAGACGACGAACTGCTCGATATCGTGCGCCGCCTCGGGGAACTGACCGAACAGCAGCGGCGGGTGCTGCAACATTTGCAGCAAGGGCGCCTGAACAAACAGATCGCCTATGACCTCAATATCTCCGAAGCCACGGTGAAAGCCCACGTTACCGCCATCTTCCGCAAGCTGGGCGTGCTGAACCGGACCCAGGCGGTCATTCTGGTCAACCGGCTGGCGATGGATACCGAAAACACCTGATCCCCCTTACCGACCCCTAACCTGACCAATAGCGTCACTTTCTGGCGGTTCCGGCATAAGCTGTGAACCCGTACTCCCCTGAAATGCCGACTGAGTGCATTTCCCAACATTGGCACACTTCTCGCTCTATGCCTTGTGTAAGCGGATTGAATCGTCGAATTTGATTCAG
>DASSWT010000252.1:0-45315 GCA_035704555.1 Saccharospirillum sp.
TGCTGCGGACCACCCTCGATAGCCCTACCTGGCATCCGGTGCTAGTCCTTTGCTCGCGAACTCCGAAACTTGAGTATTAAATCAAATCCCAGTGTCGCCAAGCCCCACCTGGCGACACATGCTTTATTCTTTCCTTCCCTCTCTTATTCTTCCGGGGCGTAACCGATTCGAAAGCCACCCCAGTGCTTGCCATTAACGTAGATGGGGGAGGAGAGGTCATGCATCACTTCACCGGTATCCCGCTTGTAGGTTTGCAGCAGGAAGCGCTCTGTGTTCGAACCACAGCGGGCGCCGGTGTAGTCGTTGAAAATGCGTTTGGTGCGGTTGGCCACCAGATCCACCTCCGGATTACCGGTCAGCGGCTTCGAGAACTTCAGGTTGTGGGTGGGGAAGTAACCGTTCACATCAACGGCACCGGCATACACGATACCCGGATTGGCCTGCAGAATGGGTTCCTGAATATCCGGTAGAATTTTGTCGGTAAAGGCGTCGAAGCCGGTTTTATATTTGGGCGGGTCGGTGTTGGGAATCCGCTTATAGTTAAAGTCGAACAGCGCCTGCTGGGTGATTTCGCCCTGTTCAATGGCGGTTTCAAAGCGTTTGCCAATCTGTTTTGCCGTTTCCAGGCACAGGGCCTGAATTTTGTGGTTGCGATCGTCGAGCTCAAAATCGTGAAGTTGGCGAAAAATGTCTTCGGTTTCATGACTCAGTTGAATCGCTTTGCCGGAGGTTTCTTCCAGGTCCTTGTCGATTCGGGTGATGGATTCATGCAAAGCCGTTACGTCACTGGCGATTCCTGCTTTTGCTTCATCAAACAGCGTCAGCGACTCGCTTACCGACTCCATAGCCTGGCTGGCCTTGCGGGTACTTTCTGTGGTGCTGTTGACGTCTTCACTGGCCTGGCTGATTCGCGTCGACATGGCGTTGGCGAGTTCGCTCAGGGTGTTCATCGCGGTGACAGAGCTGATGCTGTCTGCCGAGACTTTGGACAATAAGGATTCAATCCCCTTGGTCGCTTCGCTGGTCTTGTTGGCCAGGTTGCGCACTTCGTCGGCTACCACAGAGAAGCCCCGGCCATATTCTCCGGCACGCGCCGCTTCGATGGCGGCGTTTAGCGCCAGCAGGTTGGTTTGATCGGCCAGTTGATTAATGGTGTGGGTAATGTGGCTGATGGAGTCGGCCTTCTCTTTCAGTTCGGTCAGTACCTTGTTGGTGCTGTCCATTTGCTCCAGCAGGGCATCGCGCTGATCGGCTATATCGCTCAGGGCTGCATCGATCCTGCTCATGTCCTGGGTGGCGACGGCGACGTGTTCATGCGACTGACCGATGTTCGTTGACAGTTGTGCGCCAGACGTTTCGAGCATGTCGATGCGATCGGCCACCTGCTGGGCATGCTTAACCTGCATCGCCAGGGCCCGGGCCAGTTTGTCGAGAAAATTGGACAGCGTCGCACCGCCGATGGCAATGCGCTGGGCAGCCCCTGCGATATGCGACAGGGATTCAGTGTCTGTGGTGGCTGGGCCGGTGCTGGTTTCTTGCGGGGAACCCTGGATGTCCAGCCAGCTTCGTAACCAGTGGCTGGCCGCTGCCAGAATGGCGATGGCGACGGCAAATTGCCAGGGGGCGAGTGGAGCCAAAAAGAGTAGCCAGGCCGCCAGGCCAAGGGCTAAACCGGGAATTAGTGAGCGCAGCATTGGATCAGGTCTTCTGTTGAGACGTTATTTCCTAAGCTAGCAGCAAACGGTAAAAAGGCTATGCCACTAAGGTGGGGGGTAGGGGGTGACCCCGGGGTCACCCCGGAAGTTCAGACATTGAAGCGGAAATGCATGACATCACCGTCTTTAACGATGTATTCCTTGCCTTCGAGCCGCCATTTACCGGCCTCTTTGGCGCCCGCTTCGCCGTTGTAAGTCACGAAGTCGTCGTAGGAGATGGTTTCCGAGCGGATAAAGCCCTTTTCGAAGTCAGTGTGAATCACACCTGCCGCTTGCGGTGCCGTGGCCCCGACTTTAACCGTCCAGGCGCGAACCTCTTTGACACCGGCGGTGAAGTAGGTCTGCAGCCCGAGCAGTGAATAAGCTGCCCGGATAACCCGGTTCAAACCTGGCTCTTCCATACCCAGATCTGCCAGAAACTCGGTTTTTTCTTCATCTTCGAGCTCTGCGATTTCAGATTCGAGCTTGTTGCAAATGGCTACCACTTCCGCGTTCTCGGCCACGGCTATTTCCCGTACCCGGTCCAGCATGGGGTTGTTCTCGAAACCGTCTTCATCAACATTGGCGATGTAGAGGGTGGGTTTGGTGGTGAGAAAGAAGAAGGGCTTCAGGTCGGCCTTTTCTTCATCGGTCAGCGTCACGCTACGAATCGGGCGAGCCTCGTTCAGGGCTGGCTTGATCTTTTCCAGTACCGCTACCTGGCGGATGGCGTCCTTGTCTTGCCCTTTGGCTTTCTTCTGCAGTTTTACCAGCTGCTTTTCGAGCATGTCGAGGTCGGCCAGGGCCAGCTCGGTGTTAATGATTTCGATATCCGACGCCGGGTCTATCTTGTTGGCAACATGGATAACGTTGTCGTTCTCGAAACAACGCACGACGTGTGCAATGGCATCGGTCTCGCGAATGTTGGCCAGGAACTGGTTGCCCAGGCCTTCGCCTTTGGACGCACCGGCTACCAGACCAGCAATATCCACGAATTCCATGGTGGTCGGGATGGTGCGCTCGGGTTTGACGATCTCGACCAGCTTGTCCTGGCGCGGGTCCGGGACCGGCACCACGCCAGTGTTCGGCTCGATGGTGCAGAACGGAAAGTTCTCGGCATCGATGCCGGCCTGGGTCAGGGCGTTGAAGAGAGTGGACTTACCGACGTTGGGTAGTCCGACAATGCCACATTTAATGCCCATGGTAGGGGTCTCCTGAAGGCAGGGTTCAGTCTGCTCTGAATTGGTGTAATTGGTTCATGGCTTTCTGCCAGTGCCCGGCGATGCACAGCGGGGTTTGCTCAACGGCGGCGTCAACAGCCCGGGCGAGACTGATTCGTTCGTCAGGGTGTGCCTTTGACAGCACGTAATTGACAACCTCGCGAGCCGATCCCGGGTGGCCAATGCCCAGCCGCAGACGGTAGAAGTTCCGGTTGTTGGCCAGGCAGGCGATGATGTCGCGCAAGCCATTGTGGCCACCATGCCCGCCGTCCTGTTTGAAACGGGCCACACCGGCTGGCAGGTCCAGTTCATCGTGGGCGACCAGTATGTGTTCCGGCGGAATTTTGTAGAACTGCGCCATGGCCGCCACGCTTTGGCCGCTGCGGTTCATAAAGGTCATGGGTTTGATCAGCCAGACCTCGGTGCCCGCCAGGGAGGCCCTGGCCGTCATAGCCTGGTATTTGTTGTCGGGTTTCCAGTGTGCGCCAACGGTTTCCGCCAGCGCGTCAATGTATTCGAAGCCCGCATTATGCCGGGTATGGTCGTACTGGGTTCCGGGATTACCCAGCCCGACAATCATTTCAATGGGGTCGTTCATGATCGTGCCACTGTGTCACCTTGGTGATGAAAGCAGTTTGGAAAATGAGGGTCATTTTCTAAGCTGCCTGAGCAAAAAAAGGGCCCAGAGGCCCTTTTTACATCCAGGAAGCGGTGCTTATTCCTCAGCAGCGTCTTCTTCGGCTTCGTCTGCGTCGTCAATGATGCCGGCTGGCTTAACAACGGATACAACCGGAGCATCGTGGTCGGCGCCCTTGTTCAGTTCAACCAGGGCAACGCCTTTTGGCAGTATCAGATCGCTCAGGTGAAGCACTGTACCCATTTCAATCTTGGCCATGTCGACTTCGATGAACTCGGGCAGATCGCTGACCTTACAGGTGATGTCAACTTCAGTGGCGCTGTGCTGGATCTTGCCGCCCTGTAGTTTCACCGCTTTGCACTGCTCTTCATTAATGAAGTGCAACGGCACCTTCTTGTGAACCACGCTGGATTTGGTGACACGCTCAAAGTCGGCGTGCAGCGGGTGGCCCTTGGCCGGGTGACGCTGAAGGTCCATCAGGATGGCTTGTTCTTCTTTGCCATCGATGGTCAGAGTCAGCACATGAGAAAAGAAGGCTTCGTTGTTCAGTGCCTTGACCAGTTCGCGAGCTTCCAGTGTCAGGCTGGTCGGCTTGCGGTTTTTGGCGCCACCGTAAATGATGGCAGGTACTTTGCCTTCTTTACGCAGGCGGCGGCTCGCACCCTTTCCTGCAAGCTCACGCACTTCGGCGTTTAATGCAAAAGAATCGGACATGGTGTTTCTCCAAATATAGGTACCACAGACCGCGACCAGTCTGGGCGGTACCGTTTTTAAAAGTATCGGGTGACTCCCGATAAGCGAATTTAGCTGGGAAAAGTCGGTAAATGTTCCGAATTAACGGAACATTGCACTGATTGATTCCTCATTGCTGACCCGGCGCATGGACTCTGCAAGAATCCCCGCCATAGAAAGCTGGCGGATATTAGCACAGTTTTTTGCGGCATCCGAGAGGGGAATCGTATCAGTCACCACCAATTCGAGGTTTGAGTTGGCAATTCGGTCAACGGCTGGTCCACTGAGCACAGGGTGAACGGCGTAGGCGACGACTTTACTCGCGCCATGTTTGACCAGAGCTTCCGCAGCCTGGCACAGCGTGCCCGCGGTATCCACCATGTCATCGACAATGACACAGGTGCGGTCCCTGACATCACCAATGATGTGCATGATTTCAGCCTGGTTGGCCTTGGGCCGGCGTTTGTCGATGATCGCCAGATCAGCCCCCAGTTGCTTGGCAACTGCCCGCGCACGCACCACGCCACCAACGTCGGGTGAGACCACGATCAGGTCTTCAAAGCCCTGGCGTTGCATGTCGTCGAGCAGAATGGGCGAGCCGTAGATGTTGTCGACCGGGATGCTGAAGAACCCCTGGATCTGATCGGCGTGCAAGTCGACGGTCAGAATGCGGTCGATGCCGACCACGGTCAGCATGTCGGCAACCACTTTGGCGGAAATGGGTACGCGGGAGCTGCGGGGCCGGCGATCCTGACGGGCGTAGCCGAAATAGGGCATAACGGCGGTGATGCGGCCCGCCGAGGCACGGCGCAGGGCGTCGGCGAGCAGGATGACTTCCATCAGGTTGTCGTTGGTCGGCGCGCAGGTCGGCTGAATAATGAAGACGTCGGCGCCACGGACGTTCTCATTGATGTCAATGGCGGTTTCACCATCGCTGAACTGGGTTATGGTGGCGTCCCCCATGGGAATACAGAGACGCTCAACCACCTGGTTGGCGAGTTCGGGGTTGGCGTTCCCCGTGAATACCATCATTTTTGACACTTCAAACCACCCTTGTTGGCGTTTACTCAAACGTAAGTCAGGTGGTTCGCAACCACCTGGCAGGAATTCGGTGTTGCGATCAGGCCAGACCCGCCAGGCTTCGCTGCAACGGGGACTGATTGACACCCCTGGCGAGAAAAGACTGGTAGTCGGGGTACTGGCCTTGAATGCTGCTCAGAATATGTCGGGCTACCATGTCACTTTGTGTCTTGATAAACATACAGGAGCCGCTCCCGCTGAGTCTGACCGGACCGGTCTCAGCGCTGGTCAATTCAGCCAGTTCATGAAAAGCGCGGTCGATTCCGGGATAGAGCGATCTGACGACGGGCTCGAAATCATTATGTCCTGCCCCGGCCAGTGCGGAGCGTATTGTGCTGACTGGGGTATGACGTGTCAATTGAGGATGGTTGAACAATTCGGCGGTACTGACATGAATACCCGGGTGCACTACAACAAACCAGTGTTCGGGTAATTCGACGGCGGTGAGTATCTCGCCAATGCCCTCTGCCCAGGCTGAGCAGCCCCGCACGAAGACCGGTACATCTGCCCCCAGCTTCACACCAATTTCAGCCAGTTGATCACTACTCAGCTTTAGCGACCAGAGGTGATTTAGCCCCAGCAGGGCGCTGGCGCAGTCGGAACTGCCGCCGCCGACGCCGCCGCCGAGTGGTAGTCGTTTTTCGAGGTGCAGCCTGGCCCCCTGGCGGGTATCGGTTGCTGATTGCAGCGCCCGTGCCGCCCGGAACACCAGATTTTCTGGCGTTGCCAGGGACGGGTCGGAACAGGATAGGTCAATGTCCGGGCCTGGCTGGTGTTCAACGCTCAGGGTGTCACCAAAATCCAGTAGCTGAAACAGGGTCTGCAGGCTGTGATAACCATCGGGCCGACGCCCGGTAATGTGCAACATCAGGTTCAGTTTGGCAGGCGCGGGCAAGGTCAGCACGGGTCAGGTTTCCTGGTCGGATCAGTTAAACGGGGTTAGTCATAAGCTTACCGCATTACGAGGTATCTGACTGCCCCACTTGTTGGAGGCGGTGATCATCCTGACCCGGTTTGCGAATCATTCCAGAAATGGGTGGCTTTACACCCATGCCAGCTTTGGCGGTGGGTACTGGCTGACCCAGAATCGCCCGGCTAATTCGCTGGAAGCCAATGTTTGCCTGATTTCGGTGCATTGGCCCGGCCTTTGCAATCGTTCTGGTGCGACGAGCTGATTGGCGAGTGTATACCACCAGTTCGAATAAGAACGAAAACGCACGACACTGGCTGGTAATCCGCCAGTTATTAAGCCCAACAAAAAAGTGTTAACCACAACGACAACAACAAACTGGAGTTTTCTATGATGTCCAAACGCATCTTTGCCCTTGCGGCCCTGTCTGCCTCTGTTATGACTGCTGGTGTTGCAGTCGCCGAAGACCGGTCAGACTGGCCTTCCAACTTTACCATTGGCACCGCCAGCCAGGGCGGAACCTTCTTCGCTTACGGTACCGGCTGGGCTAACTTTGTTGCTGAGAACCTGGGTGTAAGTGGTGGTTCTGAAATCACCGGTGGCCCGATGCAGAATATGGCGCTGGTTCACACTGGTGAAGTGGCCTTCGGCCTGACGACCATGGGCCCTGCCCGGGAATCCATGGAAGGCAACAGCCCGCTTGCCCCTGGTTTGAAGATGGATAACGTCTGCGCGATGTTCCCGATGTATCAAACACCTTTTTCAGTAACTGCCCTGGCTGATTCAGGTATTGAAAGTATCAGTGACATTCCTGACGGTGCTATCATCGGTTTCGGACCGGCAGGCTCAACGTCCGACACCTACTTCCCTTCAATGCTGGAAACCCTGGGCGTTGACTTCGAACGTCGTAACGGTGCCTGGGGTGACCTGGGTACCCAGTTGCAGGATGGTCTGTTGGATGTCATCGCGTTCGCGGCCGGTATTCCTATTCCTGCCGTTAGCCAGTTGGAAGTGCAGACGGACGTGAACATCATCGAGTTTACCGAAGCTGAAATGAATACCATCACTTCCGAGTTCCCGGTGGCCGAGTTCACCATTCCGGCAAGCACCTACACGACGTTGACTGAAGATGCCCGGGCGGTGTCGATGTGGAACTTCGCGATTGCCGATTGTACTCTGCCGGAAAGCTTTGTGTATGAAGCGACCAAGCTGACCATGGAAAACAACGACCAGATGGTCTCGATTCACAATTCGGCCAAAAGCTCAATTCCAGAGAACTACGATAAAAACACCTTTATCCCGTTCCACCCGGGCGCAGCACGCTGGTTCAATGAAAATGGTTATACCATCGACGCCAGCCTGATCAAGTAATTATTCGGGCCTTTTAAAGCCTTTGTTCAAGAAATAGGGTGGCCTCCGAGCCACCCGTTTGCCTGTTTGGGTATGGGTCAGACTTATGACAACTGAAAAGAATTCTCCGGAGTCGGCAAAAATCGACTCCCCCGATGAAGTAATCGTGGCGGCCGGGGTAGATGAAGAACCCATGGAGCCGAATCGCAGGGTGTTTACCGGTCCAATGCTGTGGCTGATCATGGTGTTGTCGATTTTTTACTCCGGGTTCCATCTTTACACCCTGAACATCGCTCCGCTGGAAACCTGGACGTTTCGGATCCTGCACGTTTGTGGCGCGTCCATTCTTGGTTTTATCCTGTTTTCCGGTGCTCGGTTCAGTGATGATGATCGGGGCGGGCAGGGAGCGTCCTGGACAACCTGGGCAGGCGTCGCGTTGCTGGTACCTGCCCTCTACCTACTGGTTCAAACCGCGATCATGCAGAACATTTTGTCCGGTGAAGCGTTGCGGTTACCGGTCGAGATGGAGGTCTGGCGGTTCGGTTGGCCATTACTGGTGGTTACCGGGTTGGGTATTGTACTGAGCTGGTTTCATCGCCGTGAGCGGGACGTCTTTTCAATTCCCGATCTGGTTCTGGCAGTGTGTGCCATTACCGTTGCCAGCTATCTGATCATCGTGTTTGCCACCAACATTCGCATGTCCACCGGTACGTCCTTTGCACCGGTTGGCATTTCGTTCGCAGCGATTGCCGGTACCGCGCTGATATTCGAATTAACCCGACGTGTGGCTGGCTACGCGCTGGTGGTCATTTCACTGGTGTTTCTCGGTTATGTGTTTATTGGCCCCTATTTGCCGGGCTTTCTGGGTTACCCGGGTTTGGGTGTTCAGCGCTTTTTCAGCCAGGTCTATACCGATGCCGGGGTGCTCGGGCCAACGACGGCTGTGTCGTCTACCTATATCATCCTGTTTATAATTTTTGCCGCCTTTTTGCAGGCCTCCAAGGTGGGTGGCTATTTTGTTAATTTCGCGTTCGCGCTGGCGGGTCGTTCACGTGGCGGCCCGGCCAAGGTGGCTATTTTCGCCTCGGGCCTGATGGGTATGATCAACGGCACCAGTGCCGGCAACGTCGTCTCAACCGGCTCTTTAACGATCCCGCTGATGAAAAAGGTCGGCTACAAAAAGACCTATGCGGGTGCAGTGGAAGCGGCCGCGTCAACCGGTGGTCAAATTATGCCACCGATCATGGGCGCAGGTGCGTTCATCATGGCCGAGATTACCGGTATTCCATATACCGAAATCGCCATTGCCGCCATTATTCCGGCCGTGCTGTATTTCGCTTCTGTCTACTTTATGGTGGATCTGGAAGCGGCTAAAACCGGCATGCGTGGCATGCGTGATGACGAACTGCCGTCACTGCGCCGCATGGTGCGCCAGGTCTACCTGTTCATCCCCATCATCATTCTGATCGGGGCTCTGTTCATGGGCTATTCTGTGATCCGGGCGGGTACTCTGGCTACTGCATCAGCGGCTGTTGTCAGCTGGATTTCACCCAATAAAATGGGCATAAAATCTATCCTCAGAGCACTGGAACTGGCAGCGTACATGTCAATCCAGATTATCGTGGTATGTGCCTGTGCCGGTGTCATTGTCGCTGTTATTTCACTGACCGGCGTTGGTGCACGCTTCAGTTCACTGTTGTTGGGTGTCGCTGAAGCGAGCCAGTTGCTGGCAATGTTTTTTGCTATGTGCATCTCGATTCTGCTGGGTATGGGCATGCCAACCACGGCAGCCTACGCCGTAGCCGCATCAGTTGTAGCCCCTGGCCTGGTACAGATGGGTGTCGACCCGTTGACGGCACACTTTTTTGTGTTCTATTTTGCGGTGGTGTCTGCAATTACGCCTCCAGTGGCGCTGGCCTCATACGCGGCAGCGGCCATCTCCGGTGCAAAAGCCATGGAAACCTCGGTAGCGTCGTTCAAGATCGGGCTGGCCGCATTCATTGTGCCGTTTATGTTTTTCTATAATGGTGCTCTGTTGATGGACGCGGAGCCCATTGCCATTATCCGTGCGTTGGTTACCGCTGTGGTTGGTGTTTACTTGTTGTCCTCAGGTGTGCAAGCCTGGTTCTTGCGTTACGCAGCGCCCTGGTACTTGCGCATACTGTTGATCATTGCGGCCTTTCTGATGATCGAAGGTGGCATTTATACTGACATTGCGGGTGTTGCGGCTGGAGCCATTGCCTTCTTTGTACAAAAAATGATCAATGGTCGCCTGACTCAGGTACCGTCCTGAGACGGTATAGCCATTGAAAGCAGGGGTGGGCCAATCCCGCCTGATCTGATGACAACCCGCAAGTCCACTCCGGCTTGCGGGTTGTTCTGTTTCTGCAGTCTGTTTTTGGTTATGCGTCAGTTGCGGTCACCTTATTACGACAATTCGAGTAGAATCAGATGGCTGCCGCAAAAGTTACCCTGGCTGAACCGAGAACTGAATTGGGAACCGAGCATGAAATACCGTACCTGGGGTCTGCTGTTGTTTGTTCTGACCTGTCTGGTGTCCTGGGTGTTTGGCTCCTGGGTGGGGTATCGGCAAGTTGAACGGGAGAGTCTGGAAGAGTCCTTCCGGTATTCCCAGTTGGTTGCCAATGAACTGAACCGGTACCGGCCGATCCCGGAACTGATGGCTCAGCACCCAGTGATGCTGGAGGTGTTGCGCGACCCCGATAATCCGGAATTGGTGCTGGCCGCCAATGAAGAAATGAAACGCATGGCGACCATTGTCGCCAGTTCTGATGTCTATCTGATGAATACAAACGGTCTCACGATTGCGGCCAATAATTATGAACTGCCGACCAGCTTCATCGGTCGTAACTTTGCCTTTCGACCCTATTTTTCTGAGGCGATGATGCAGAACGGTGCCGCGATGTATTACGCACTGGGCATTACCTCCAATGAGCGTGGCTTGTATTTCTCTCACACCGTGACCTCTGATCAGCAGCCCGATCGCCCGCTGGGCGTGATCGCGGTAAAAATTCAGGTAAACGAACTGGAGTCCCAGTGGCGCCGGCCCGAGTCCTTCTCGGTGGCGGAAATGGTGGTGCTGGATCTGGATGGTGTGAGTTTTCTGGCCAGCCGTCCCAACTGGCTTTATCGTGCCTTTGAGCCCATTCCCGACCAGCGCCTGGCTGAAATCCGGGCGCAGCGTCGTTATTTTGATGAACCCCTGACGCCGATACCCAAGGTCGAGCGTGGTCGCCCCTGGGGTGTGGGTGAACAGTCGGTTCGCGTCGCCATTAACACCGGCGAAAACCAGCAGGAATACCTCAGTGTTGATACACCCCTGCCGCAACTGGACTGGACTCTGAGAGTGCTGATTGGTACCGACCAGGTGCTCTGGACCCAGGTCCAGTTTCTGATAGCCGGCACCCTGGTTTACCTGGGTTGCTTCCTTACCTGGCTGTACCTGCGAGAGCGCTACCGGCGTGAAGCCGAACTGGCAGAGCGGGGCGTGCAACTGGAGCACCGGGTGGCCGAGCGCACGGCGGATCTTGAGGCCTCGAACCAGCAATTGAAGGCGGAAATTCATGAACGGGAACGGGCAGAGAACGAGCTCAAGGAAACTCAGCAGGAACTGATTCAGGCGGCCAAATTGGCGGTGCTGGGGCAAATGTCAGCCGGGCTGAATCACGAAATGAATCAACCCCTGACCGCTATTCAGGCCTACGCTCGTAACAGCCGACGGTTTTTGGAGCGTGGCGATTCGGAAACGGTGCGGGCCAATTTGAGCGAAATTGTCGGCTTGTGTGACAAAATGGCCGAACTGACCCGGCAGTTCAAGGTGTTTGCACGCAAGTCCGAAGGGCCACCTTCGACCGTTGATTTGCGTTTGCCGATTGATGCGGCGCTGAAGATTATTCAGGCGCAGGATCATAGCGAGACGGTTCAAATTATCTGGCAGCGACCGGAGCACCCGGCTTTTGTGCACGGTGACCTGATTCGAATTGAGCAGGTGCTGGTCAACCTGGTGGCCAATGCGCTGCATGCGGTTGAGTCGAGCGAGTCACCGACAGTAACAGTACAGTTGGTCGCCAAACCCCAGCATTGGGAGTGCCGGGTGCTCGACAACGGGCCGGGTTTGCCCGCCAATACCGAGCAATTGTTTGAACCTTTTTATACCACAAAATCCCTGAAGCAAGGGCTGGGTCTGGGGTTATCGATATCCCGGCAGATTGTCGACGCTCTCGGTGGGCAGTTGACCGGACGAAACCGGTCCGACGCCCGCGGAGCCGAATTTATTGTGATGCTGAACAGAAGAGAGACGTCAGAATGACTGCGATCGATGTAATGTTTATCGACGACGAGTCGGCGCTTCGGCAAGTCATGCTGCAGACACTGACTCTGGAAGATTTGAATGCCCGGGGTTACCCGGATGGTGCCTCGGCACTGGCTGACCTTAAACCGGATTTTCAGGGCGTGGTACTGTGTGATTTTCACATGCCCGGTCTCGATGGCCTGGGCGTTCTGAGCCGGGTACGCGCGATCGATGAGTCGATACCAGTCATTATGCTGACCGGGCAGGGCGATATCAGCACCGCAGTAACGGCGATGCAGCAGGGTGCCTATGATTTCATCGAAAAACCCTTCAACCACGACGAGCTGATTGAACTGTTGAAACGGGCCATCGAAAAGCGACAGCTGGCGCTGGAAAACAGAATGCTCAAGGCGCAGTTGCGTCAGTTTGTACGGCCGGGGCCACGTTTGTTGGGTGGCGAATCGGCCAGCATGAAGCGGGTGATGTCGATGCTAAACAGCCTGGTTGATACCTCAGCAGATATACTGCTGCACGGCGAAACCGGTGCGGGCAAAGACGCCATCGCCCGCTACATTCATGAAACCAGCCCGCGCAGTCAGCATAATTTCGTCGCCATAAACTGTGGTGCCGTACCCGAAAACCTGATTGAAAGCGAACTGTTCGGCCACGAATCCGGTGCCTTTACCGGTGCCGATAAAAAGCGCATCGGCAAGTTCGAACATGCCCACAAAGGC
The DNA here is from genome assembly GCA_035704555.1 of Saccharospirillum sp. Lineage (GTDB taxonomy): Bacteria > Pseudomonadota > Gammaproteobacteria > Pseudomonadales > Natronospirillaceae > Saccharospirillum. The sequence continues at coordinate 12,670 of DASSWT010000252.1, forward strand.
ACCATTTTTCTGGATGAACTGGAAAGCATGCCCCTGCCGTTGCAAGTAAAGCTGTTGCGGGTATTGGAAGAGCGCAAGGTGGAGCGCCTGGGCAGCAACACGAGCATAGAAGTGGATGTCCGCATCATCGCCGCGACCAAAACTGATCTGAAAACCCTCAGTGAACGCGGCGACTTTCGTGAAGACCTGTATTACCGGCTGAACGTAATCCAGATCGACATTCCGCCGCTGCGCGATCGCAAAGAAGACATCCCCATGCTGTTTCACCACTTCGCACTGATCGCGGCAGCCCGCTACGACCGGGAAAGTATCCCCCTGAATACACAACAGGTCGGACAATTACTGCGCCATAACTGGCCCGGCAATGTACGTGAGCTGCGCAACCGCGCTGAACGTTATGTATTGATGGGCCCAAGCGCACTGGAAGATTCACAGAGCAATGATTCAACCGATGTGTCCGGTCGCCAGACCCTGGCAGAGATTGTCGACGCCTTCGAACGTTCAGTTCTGGAAAATGCGTTGCAGGTTTGCCAGGGCAGTATCAAGGACACCATGGTACATCTCGGCCTGGCCCGTAAAACACTCTACGACAAAATGAAAAAGCACGGCCTCGACAAGGCCCGGTTTAAAGATGACGGTGGCACTGATTAAGTTTCGTTGCCAACCTTGCACTTCCCACGAGCCATGTTCAGAGTTAGGTCTAACTGCGTCACCATAAACCCGCACCAGGTGGCAGGGATGCTCCTGCGGGGTCGCCGTGAATACATCCATGTAGGCTTAACTTCGGCATCCATGCCTCAGATATCCCCGCAGGAGCACCCCTACCACCCGGCGCTAGCCTATAGGAAGCCTGACAATCTGAGTGACTCAAGTTTTGGAGTTCGCTCAGGTGACAAGCGGCGGCTACCTGGGTTACCCCTGTGGGGTAGTCCGCAGTATGGATCGGTCCGACGCCTCGGCTGCGGCCTAGGCTCCATGGAAGGATCTACGCCGACCCCACAGGGGTAACCCAGGTGGCTGGCGCGGGCCAATGCCACATTACTACCCCCGAACTCCGAAACTTGAGTTGGCTACTTGCTGGTGTGGGTGTAGGTCCCGTCCCAGTCTGGTGGCACGCCCTCGGCTTCCAGGTCGGTTAGCCGGCTCAGGTATACCTGATACAACGCAGGGCTCTGGCTCAGGTTGATCAGTTCTTTCAACTTCTGACGGGTGAGCGCCCAGTTTTGGTTCAGGTAGGTTTGGTAGGTGTCTGCCCAGAGGGTAAGTTCCTGTTGCCACTCAACCGATAGGGCTTCTCGCGGGGCGATTGGTTCGTAGACAGATACGGGTTCCAGCTTGCCCTTGACCCTAATGCGGTCGATGGGGCGGAAGGCCCAGTCGTCAATGGCGGCGAAGGTGTCCGGGCCGACCAGAATTTTTACGCCGTAGAACTTGGTTAGCCCTTCAAGGCGCGCGCCCAGGTTGACCGAATCGCCTAGCACGGTATAGGCGCGGCGGAAGTGAGAGCCCATGTCGCCCACGTTCATTGGCCCGGTATTCAGGCCGATGCCGACGTCGATGGTGGGGTAGCCCAGGCGGTTCAGTTCCGGGTTCAGGGTGGCCAGGGTGTTGATCATATCGACAGCTGCTTCCAGAGCATGGCGAGCGTGATCAGGGTCTTTTAGCGGAGCGCCCCAGAACGCCATCACCATGTCACCGACGTATTTGTCGATGGTGCCCTGATGATTGAAGATCGACTCGGTGATGGGGGTGAAATACCGGTTAAGCAGGTCTTTCAGTTCGGTCGCGTCCAGTGATTCCGAAATGGTGGTGAAGGAGCGGATGTCGGAGAACAGCACCGTCATTACCCGGTTTTCACCGGCAAAGCCGAACTCGTTTGGGTTGGCCAGCATGTGATCAATATGTGCCTTTGGCACATACTGGCCAAAGACCGAGGTGACGTGTTGTTTGGTGCGTCGCTCACCCAGGAACCCCTGTAGCAGATGCAGGGCACTGAGCGCTATGGTCAGCAACAGACTGCTTGCCAGGGGCAGGGCCACTTTTTGCTGCTGCCAGAAATAGAAATTCAGGCTGATCAGTATGCTTAACAGGATTAGGGTGGCGAAAACCAGGCTCAGCGGGCCAAGACGACTGGAAATAACAGAATAGATGATGCCCAGTACTAGCAGAATCAGCGCCGTCAGGGTGTGTGCGACGTCGGGTGTATAGGGAAAATCACCGGCCAACAGGGCGTTTAGCAGGGTTGCATGGATTTCTACACCGGGAAACTGAGTGCCCACGGGCGTGGTGCGCAAGTCCGCCAGCCCGACCGCTGAGGTTCCGACCAGAACCAGGGCATTTTCCAGCACGCCGGGGGCTATCCGCTGATTGAGTACGTCGGTTGCGGAGAGGTACGGAAACTGCCCCTGCTCACCCAGGTAGGGGATCAGCACCCGGCCGGCGACATCGGTACGAATCCGCTGGTCGGCGAACTGCAGCCAGTTGATTACGTCAAGACGGTCATTGTAGCGGGCCACCGACAGATCGATACCCTCGAGAAAATAGTAAGCCAGGCCTGTCGCCAGTGAGAGCGAGGGGTAGAGATCGCCGTCGTACTGGGTAACCAGCGGGGCACTGCGCAGAACACCGTCACCATCAATGGCCGGGACAATAAAGCCCGCTCCAACCGCTGCATCCTGCAGTACGGGTACTGCGCCGGTGTAGCCACTGGCCTGAACCACCAGCAAACGCTCAGCCTGTTCCGGGCTGAGTGAATAAACCGGCTCCGGTAATTGCCCGGAACGGGTTTCCGCATCTTCATGAAACAAAAACGGCAATACGACATCGATGCCGGCAAAGCTCTGAGCCAGTTGCTGGTCGTACTCGGTCAGCTCCAGGAAGGGCGCCAGTGCTTCGGCCATGACGTCGTCGCCTTCCCGTCGGACTCGGTCTTGCAGCTGTCTTGTTGGGTTTTCCTGAGGCTCTGACATCAGGATATCGAAGGCGATGACGACGGCACCCGCATCGGTCAGGTTGCGCGTCAGCGTCGCCATTTTATCCCGGGGCCATGGCCAGCGCCCTTCGGCGAACAGGCTGGCTTCATCGATGTCGACGATCACAATGTTGGCGTCGCTGCGGGCGAAGTGCCCGGCGCTGTTGAGCAGGTTGAAGCGCCAGTCGTATAGAATGTAGTCGAGCCGTTTGATCAGTGACGTCTGGTCATACCGCCCCTGCAACAGGTGATACCCGGACAGCGACAGGGTAATCAGAACCCCTAGCAACAGTGCGCCCCAGCGCAGCCCGCGGGATGTTATATACTGCGACTTCGGCCATGCCATAACACTGTACTGCCTCAAGTGAATTGTTCAGAGCCTCTTTAACCCGCAGGATATGGTAAAGTGGCGCCGGTGTCCCGCCTGCCGGAAACAATCTGCACCACTCAATGCCAGCCCGGAGGAATGTGTTGTTGAGATTCAACTGGCGACCCAGAGTGCCACCCGCCGTGTTCCGGGGCTTGTTCTGGCTGTTGTTCCTGATCATCATTGTTCTGTCGCTGGCCCCGCTGGGTCACCCGGAGTTTTCCCCGAACGACAAAGTGAACCATCTGTTGGCCTGGGGTGCTTTGGGTGTGCTGGGCTGTGTCGGCTGGGCGGCGCGACTGCGACTCCTGGTGTTGCTCTGGTGCGCCAGTTTTGCGCTTGAGGGTCTGCAGGGCCTGACCGGGTACCGGATGTTCAGTGTGGCCGACGCTCTGGCCAACGGGGCCGGTTTGTTGATCGGGCTCGCAGTCGTCACGCTGTGGGACCGAATTCTGGCTCGGTATCGTGTTAACTCGACTCAATAAAGGAAAGATCATGTCCAAACCGAATCGCAACGTAGCCCTGGTGGCTCACGATAACAAGAAGCAGGAACTCGTGGCCTGGGCGCAGGAGAATCAGGCACTGTTTGAGACGTTGGGCATCTTTGCCACCGGAACAACCGGCAAGTTGATCGAGAAGGGGTTGAACCGGCCTGTGCAAAAGCTGCTTAGCGGCCCGCTCGGCGGTGATCAGCAGATTGGCGCCAAGATCGCCGAGGGCGACATTGATTTGCTGATTTTTTTCTGGGACCCGCTGGAACCCCAGCCACACGACCCGGACATCAAAGCCCTGTTACGCATTGCGGCGCTGTACAATATTCCGGTTGCCTGCAACCGGGCGAGCGCGGATTTTATGATTCAGTCGCCGTTGCTGCACAGTGACTACACGCCCGCGAAACCCGATTTTTCGATTTACACCCAACGCATTACCCCGGCCGACCACTAAGCCGGCAGGTTATCTACTGTTTATAACAAGTGGCACTTTGTTGCCACTGTTCCCGGAGATGTCGGTTGAAGCAAAAGAGCTCCCATTCGCTTTATGAAGATCTGTTCGCACTGATCGTAGGGGCTGCGTTTGTCTCGTTTGGCCTGCTGCTGTTTCAGTTTCACGGCATGCTGACAGGGGGTACCGCCGGGTTGGCGCTGGTGATAGCCAAGGTGACGGATATCGAGTTCGGTATCTGGTTTTTTGCCATCAACTTGCCATTTTACTGGCTGGCCGTTCGTGGTTTGGGCTGGCGGTTTGCCATCAACACCTTTATTTCAGTAGCCAGTGTGTCGCTGATGGTCGAAGGCCTGCCTTACCTGATTGACCTTAACAACCTGAACCCGGTATTTGCGGCGGTGATGGGTGGTTTCCTGATCGGAACCGGCATGCTGATTCTGTTTCGTCATGTCGCCAGTCTCGGCGGTGTGGGAATTCTCGCGTATTATCTGCAGCAGCGGTTTGGCATTAATGCCGGCCGGGTGCAGATGGCGGTGGATGTCAGTATTGTGGCTATCGGTTTCTTCCTGGTGTCGTTGCCCATGCTGGTGTTGTCTGTTGTGGGTGCGCTGGCATTGAATATGGTGATTGCGCTGAATCATAAACCTGGCCGGTATCAGATTACCTGACGCCTGGCTTACGTTCATTCTACGGGGTGGCAGACCGGGGCAAACGGTCTGCAGAAAACCCACTAAACAGGATCCGGTCTATGGCCACTATTCGTGAAGTTTCCAAACGAGCCGGCGTTTCAATCGCGACGGTGAGTCGGGTGGTCAACGGCAACCAGAAAGTGGTGGAAGCCACCCGTCAGAAAGTACTGAAAGCGATGTCGGAGCTGGGTTATGAACCCAACTCCTTTGCGCGCAGCCTCGCCACCAACAAGTCTGAGACCATCGGTATGGTCGTTGGTGAACTCGCCGGCCCCTTCTTTGGCGAGATGATGCAATTCGCCGAGCGGGTGATTCGCGATGAAGGCAAACATCTGATCATCACCAGCGGTCACGCGTCGCTTGCCGAAGAGCGGGATGCCATCGAGTTTCTGCTCAAGCGCCGTTGCGATGCCCTCATCCTGCATTTGGATCTGATGCCCGATGCCGAGATTCTGAAACGGGTGGATGATGAATCAACGCCCATTATTCTGGTCAACCGCCTGGTGCCCGAACTCGCCGGGCAGTGCATCTATCTCGATAATGAAGCCGGCGGGTGCCTGGCGACGCAGCATCTAATTGAGCGGGGCCACCGCCGCATCGCCTGCATCACCGGCCCGCTGTACAAGTCCGATGCCCGCGACCGGCTGACTGGCTACCGCAATGCCCTGAAAATGGCCGATATTCCCTTCGACGACCAGTTGGTGGTCGAAGGCGATTATCTGGAGCAGGGCGGGGAAGCCGCTCTGGAACGGTTGTTCAGGCGGGATGCCCGCTTTACCGGCCTGGTCGCCGGCAACGACCTGATGGCGATTGGTGTCATCAAGGCGCTGCGGCGCAATGGTTTGAAAGTGCCCGACGACTGCAGTGTGGTCGGTTACGACGACGTTGTAATGGCCGGGTACATTGAGCCCGGTCTGACCACCGTTCGTGTACCCATTGAGCAGTTTGGCGCCGAGGCGGGGCGACTGGCGCTGAATCTGGGTGAGGGCCTCTCCTTTAAGGTGCAGCATCTGTTTCAACCAACGCTGATCGAACGCGCTTCAACCCGATTCCTCGATGCGAATGACGACGAGTCTTCGTAAGCCTCTCTTGGCGCAGCTTTTTTGTTACTGCTTGTAACCGGTTACAGTGTGATAGGCCAAGATCTCTCTGTATCTGTACCTGCAATCCGGATAATGCCCTGAGACCCTAACTTCAAGGCGGTAACTGTTGACACAAACGCCTTCCCTCATTATCGTTATGTAACCGGTTACATGACATTGCTTTAAACAGCAGTCGCATCGGCCGCTGTGCTTCACGGGGCACAGTTGCATTACCTAATCACAAAAACAAAAAGTTGTCTGGAGAGAAAATAATGAAGCATACACACGGACTGGGCCTGGCACTGGCCTCACTGACGCTGACCAGCGGCGCAATGGCGGCCGATATTAGACTGGATGGTTTTCCTGACTACGACAGTCAATTGGAAGCAATTCTGGGTGATTTCCCGGCCCACAATGTCGAAATGCTGATGAACGAGCACGGTGGCCACCACGACAAACTCAAAACCAACCTGGCAACCGGCAGCGGCGCAGGCGATGTGGTCCTGATCGACCGTAACTTTGTCGGTTCTTTCGTCAACCAGGGTGGTTTCTACGACCTGACTGATGAATTCGCACCGTACAAGGATAACTTTGCGGCCTACGCCGTTACCCAGGGGCAGGGCAATGATGGCAATCAGTATGCCGTCCCGGTCGATCTTGGCCCTGGCGTTGTCTACTACCGTCGTGACTATATGGAAGACATGGGCTATGACCTGGATGAGGTCATGACCGACTGGGATTCCTACCTCGACTACGGTCGCGCCCTGAAAGAAGACGACATTCTGCTGATCGGCAACGCAAGCGCGATCGCAACCGCCTACTGGAACTTTAACGTCGAGCCGGGCAATGGCCTCTACTTTGATGCCGATGGCGAACCACTGGTCACCTCAGACCGCTTCAAGCGTGCCTTCGAGCTGGCCAAAACCGTGCGCGATGAAGGGATGGACGCCAACATCTCTGAATGGACTGAAGAATGGTATGCCGGTTTCCGCGAAGGCCGCTTTGCCACCCAGATGTCCGGTGCCTGGTTGCTGGGTCACCTGCAAAACTGGATGGCACCTGAAACCGCCGGTAACTGGGGCGTGAGCAACCTGCCTGACAACACCTACGGTACCTGGGGTGGTTCTTTCCTCGCCATTCCACGTCAGTCGGACAACCCCGAGGCGGCCTGGGACCTGATCGAATACATGATCAGCGAAGACATTCAGTTGGCCGGTTTCAAAAACATCGCCGCCTTCCCGGCCCACACCGGTACCTACGACGACCCGATGTTTAACGAGCCCATCGAGTTTCTGCGTGGTCAGAGAGCTCGGGTACTGTTTGCCGATATCGCCGAAAACGTCACACCGGTTGAGCCGCATGAAGGTGACCAGATTGCTGAGTCACTGATCGGCACTGCGCTTGAGCAAGTCCTGAATGATGGTGTGGACATCGACACGGCACTGGCCAATGCTGAACGTCAAATCAAGCGTCGCGTACGCTGATCTGTCCTGTTAAGCCCGGGGCGGCATCACCGCTGATGCCGCCTTTTTAATTTCCGATCCAATCAACCTCCCGGACTGCGGCCATGACTACCACCGAGATGACTGAACCGACAATCGCGCAGAATAATGCCCAGCGCGACAAATCGGATCGTCAGCGTACTTTCTGGCATAAAACCACGCCTTACTGGTTTATGTCTCCCTACATCATTATTTTCGGCACCTTCGGTATTTTCCCGGTGCTGTTCATGATTTATCTGTCGTTTCACACCTGGAATCCTGTTGCCGGTCTCGGCACCATGGAATTCGTCGGGCTGGAAAATTACACCCTGAGTCTCACTGACCCCACCCTGTGGCAAACGCTTTGGAATACGTTTCTGATGGCGCTGTATTCAGGCGTTCCGCAGCATCTGGTGGCGTTACCCATGGCGTATCTGCTGGTGCAGTTGGGCAAGCGTGCCCGACACTGGCTGACAACCGCCTATTTTTTGCCATACGTCACCTCCACCATCGCCATCTCAATGATTTTCTTCGTCATGTTCTCCAAGGAGAGCGGTATTATTAACCAGATACTGACCGGGCTGGCCAACGGCAGCCTGACCGGCTGGGCCTTCGGCTGGCTCAATGACTTTATGCCGCTCGGCTGGGTGCAGGAAAACAGCCTGATCCGCTACTCGGTTTCATTTGTGGTGTTCTGGAAGTACGTGGGTTTTAACATCGTCATATACACGGCGGGTCTGGCCACCATTTCCGATGAACTCTACGAAGCCGCCATCATCGACGGTGCCAACAGCTGGCAACGCTTTACCCGAATTGCTCTGCCGTTGTTGCGGCCGTTTATCTTTTTCGCGGTCACGCTCACCATCATCGGCAACATGAACCTATTTGACGAACCCTACGTGCTGACCCGCGGTTTGCAGCAGGCATCCACCAACGGCATGACCATTTCCAACTACCTCTACCGCGTTGCCTGGGAATGGCTCGACATGGGCAGTGCCGCCGCTATTTCCTGGATTCTGTTTATGGTGATCGGTCTGTTTACCGGCCTGTATTTCTGGTTCTTTGGCCGCCGCGGTCTGGGGGGAGAATAATGATGACACTGACATCCGAGCAGAAAGAGCGTTTTGATGGCGTGGTTAGAGCTCTGGGCAAAGCCCTGTTGTGGACGGCGCTGTTAACGGCCGTCGTACTGACCGTCTTCCCGTTCCTGTGGTCGCTGCTGATGGCAACCCATGACCGAACCACCATGTTCAGTTCCGGCCTGAACCTGGCACTGGGGGATCAACTGGTCGCCAACTACCACCGCCTTCTGGAGATCATGGATTTCTGGGTGGGCATGTTTAACAGCTTTTCAGTGGCGGTGCTGGGCACGGTAACCTCCCTGCTGTTTTGCAGTATGTGCGGTTACGCGCTGGCGGTTTTCGAGTTCCGCGGGCGCAAGGTGCTGTTCGGCATGATGATCTGTTCAATGATGCTGCCGCCGATTCTGACACTGATTCCCTACTACATGGTGATCAATACCATCGGCTTGAGTAATACCCATCTGGCGGTCTGGCTGCCGTTCAGTATCAATCCTTTTGGTATTTTTCTGATTCGCCAGTATGTCGTGGCCTCGGTGCCCAGAGATCTTCTGGAAGCCGCCAAACTGGATGGTGCCAGTGCCTTTCGCACCTATTGGAGTGTGGTGTTGCCCTTGCTACGGCCCGGCCTGGCGACACTGGCCATCGTGCAATTCGTGTTTCTGTGGAACAACTTCCTGCAGCCACTGGTCGTACTGACCAGCAGCGACAAGATGGTGATCACCCAGATGCTGCGCAGCGTTCAGGGTGTTCCGAATACGCCCTGGGGCGCCCTGATGCTGGGAACTTTCATCTCCATTTTACCGCTGGTAGTGATCTACATGGCCGCCAGCAAACAAATGATCAGCGGCCTGACCAGCGGTGCCGTTAAAAATTGATGTGTATTGCGAGGGCAGAGCCTGCCCTTGGTATTTAGGAGAATGGTATGAGTTTTAAATTGCCCGAAGCGTCCCCTTTGCAGCGACCGGATTTCCTGTTTGGTGTCGCCACTGCGTCTTTTCAGGTAGAAGGGGCGACGACTGAAGATGGCCGTGGCGAAAGCATCTGGGACCGGTTTTGTGACACACCCGGTCGCGTGCTCGGCGGCGACAATGGCATGCCCGCCTGTGATCATTACCATCGCTGGGCAGATGATCTGGATATGATCAAGACACTGGGGTTCGATGCTTACCGGTTTTCCATCGCCTGGCCGAGAATTGAGCCTGAATCCGGTGTCTGGAATGACAAGGGATTCGATTTTTACGACCGTCTGGTCGATGGCATGCTCGAGCGCGGTATCAAACCCTATGCGACCCTGTACCACTGGGATTTGCCTCAGTATCTGGGCGAACGGGGCGGCTGGGTCAACCGGGATACCGCTTACCGCTTTGCCGACTACGCAGACCGCATCACCCGGGTACTGGGTAATCGGGTCGCCAGCTATGCCACCCTGAACGAACCCTGGTGCTCGGCTTTTCTGAGCTACCGGCTTGGTATCCACGCGCCCGGGCTGAAAGATGACCGTATGGGGTTTCAGGCAGCTCACCACCTGCTGCTGGCCCACGGTTTGGCCTTGCCGCGCATGCGCGAAAATGCGCCGCAGGCAGAGCAGGGCATTGTGCTGAACTTTACGCCGGCCTACCCGGAAACCGATTCAGAAGCAGACCGTGCCGCTGCCGCATACAGCGATGAAGAAAACAGCCACTTCTACCTGCAGCCTTTGCTGACTGGCCAATACCCAACCGCCGTTGCCGAGCGTCACCCCGAATGGATGCCAACGGTGTACCCGGGCGATATGGAGACCATTGCCGCCGACCTCGATTTTCTCGGCATCAATTTCTACACGCGCGCGGTGATAACGGCCAGCGGTGACAACGATTACGACAGTGTGCCGCAGCAGGCTGCGAAAACCGATATCGGCTGGGAGATCTATCCGCAGGCCCTTACCGACCTGCTGACCGGGTTCAAAGCCCGTTACGACAACCTGCCACCGCTCTACATCACTGAAAACGGGGCGGCCGACAATACGCCGGTTACCAGCGGCGAAGTGAATGACCAGTTGCGGGTGGGCTATTACGATGCGCATCTGAACGCGGTCGACCGGGCCATTCAGGCTGGGGTTGATATCCGGGGTTATTTTGCCTGGAGCCTGATGGATAACTTCGAATGGGCCGAAGGCTACAGCCAGCGATTTGGTATTGTGCATGTAAATTATGACACCCAGGTCAGAACCCCCAAGGCTAGTGCACTGGCGTTCAAGGCATTTCTGGCCTCCCGCTGAGCAAAATATGAGCCCGGTGTGGCAACCGGGCTTTTGTGATTTCTCTTCCCTCAATCTATCATAGATAATGATGTTCCAAATCAGGGAGGATTGGGCTTAACCAGAGAGAAACACAAAACATATGAGCTTGACGGATCTACCGTCCGACATGGGGTGCGCATAATGACTTTAGGCTTATTCGGTTGGTGCCGACGCCTGTTGCTGGTCACCTCGGTGGTATCGCTGGCCGCCGTTCAGGCCGAGCAAACGCAACCCAGCACCTCATCTTCCGCCGTTGCGTCAGAGAGCTGTACCCGGCTGACGGCGACCGGCAATCCGGAATACCCCCCTTATCTGTGGCAAGAGCCTGGCACCCGGCGCGGGCTGATTGGTGCCAACAAAACCATTATGGAAGCCCTGAGCGAACGCCTGGGAATCCCCATCGAAGTTATTTATACCGGCCCCTGGTCCAGGGCTCAGGAAGAAGTGCGGGTAGGGCGTATTGATCTGATCGCCGGTGCCTTTTTCACTTTGCCACGTCTGGCTTATATGGATTACATTGAACCTGCGTTTCTGAACACGCGATCCGTCGTCTGGAAGCGTTCGCTGGTCGCGTTCGATTACAGTGAGTGGGCTGATCTGAAAGCCTATGAAGGCGCCACGGTGATTAACAACAGCTTCGGTCAGGACTTTGATGAATACGCCAGCAACAACCTGAGCATCGACAACGTGACCAGCCTGCCCCAGGCCTTTCGCATGCTGGCTCAGGGGCGTGTCGACTACGTGCTTTACGAAGAGTATCCGGGTCTTGCCTATGCCTCTGAACTTGATCTCGAGTACGTGATCGAACAAATAGAACCACCCATCAGTTCAGAGGGGCTGTACCTGACGATATCCCGCCGCTCTCCTTGCAATACCGAAGCCCTGCGCAACGAGCTCGCGCGCATCATGGCCGAACTGGTCGCTGACGGCACCACCGAGCGTGCGCTGAACGGCGGGCTTGAAACCTGGTCTCTGACCACCCAGTAACGCCGGTTACGACACCGGGTATTGCCACTTCAGGCGTTTGCCTTCAGCAGATGATTGTTCCGCCAATTCGAGCGCATACAGCAGTGCTCCGGCATCGCCCAGGCTGACCGGTGGCTCCGCCCGGGTGTTGATGGCGTTGGCCAGAGCCTGGAAGTAAGCCCGGTAATGACCGGGTTTGCAATTATCGGGCACTGCGGTTATTTCCCCGTTGTTTGCGGCACGGTACCGATGCGCGCTTTGTGCCTGACCGGCATTGGGGTAGTCATTCTGCCAGGGCATTTGACCGGCCCGCAGAGCTTCTTCCTGTGGATCCAACCCCCAGCATTGCCAGCTACCACCTTCAAAACGGGCGTTGAATCGGCACATGGGGCCGGCTTCAAAAGGCGTTGAGCCGAGCGTTACCAGAAGTTCCGGGTATTCCAGCGAGACTTCAAACCAGTCGCACGTGTTCCCGCCGGGACGCAGGATTTTCAGGCTGGCGTGCAGCGAGTCGGGCGTGCCCAGTAAATGCAGAGCCTGATCCAGCAGGTGCGGCCCCAGATCCCAGAATATGCCACTGGCAGGGCCGGGTTGTTCGCGCCAGCGATCCTGTGGTTGGGGCCGAAAACGATCAAAACGGCTGGTCAGGTGCTTCAGCGCACCCAGCTCACCGGAATCAATCAATGCTTTTAAATGCAGGAAGTCACCGTCGAAGCGCCGGTTCTGATAAACGGTCAAAAGCCGGCCGCTGTCGTTCGCCAGTGCCGTCAGCGTTTCAATTTCCTGCAGCGAGGTGACCGAAGGTTTCTCCAGCAGAACATCCTTGCCAGCCTTTAAGGCAGCTTCAGCCAGCGGAAAATGCAGGGCATTGGGCGCTGTGATGCTGATCAGATCCAGCGTCGGCAGCGCAATCAATTGCTCGGCATCGGCGACCACTTTGGCGTCCGGATAACGTTCATGAACAGCCTCGGCTTGCCGGCTGCACACCGCACTCAACTCAAATTCGGGCAAGCCATGAATAAAGGGAGCGTGAAAAACCCGACCCGAAAGGCCATAGCCGATGATTCCGGTGCGAATGGCGGGGTGTGCCATGAATGCTGCTCCTTGTTGTAAGCGGTTTAGACCAGCATTTAACCCAGCCCCTATGGCCAGTCACAAGTATCAAACTGTAACAGGGCGGGGAAGTCCGCTAGCGTCTTGGCGCCATAATGTTGTCGTGTTGAGAGAGTGTGTTGCCCTTCAGGAGGCTTAGCCAATAGTTTGACTAATTGGCCCGGTCAAAATCAGTCGAAAGAGTGACGCAGTCGACACTTCCGCACTTTGCCCGCTCTCGTTCCGGAACAGAGTGAACTGAGTCCCAGAATTACCCGAATGAAACCGTACATTAGGCAGCCTAACGTTACTCCAAATGGAACGACAATGAACACAGCCAAGGTTACTGACCTGCGCCAACACCTCAGCAAGGTAGCGCCCAAAGCCGATACAGCCAGGCTTGACGCGCTATCGCGACGCTTTGTCGCGCTGTTGCCCGCGTTGCTGGATGAGTTCTTTGTTGCCTCAGATGATTTTCTGTTCCGCCTGGCTGAAAAAACCACCGATGGTTTCGAGTCCGGTGCCTATTTTGACAGCCTGCGGGCCCTCCGGCTCGAGAAAAACAGCATCCGTGAAGCCATAATCAGCGGGGTAAAAAAATACACCACTGAGGTTGCCGAGGGTCAGCTGGAAGCCGAGGCATCCGGTGAGGCCCCGAAAGCAACCGAGTTGTCGCTGATGGAAGACGACACTCTGGAACGCGGCCTGGCCATCGATAGCTTTACCAACCGAATTCTTGAGCGCTCCGGCGATCAGTGGCTGGCGTTTCGCGAACGCCTGGGCGTATTAACCGGACGCAAAGACCTTAAAAATGAACAGACACCCTTCAACCCAGAGATACTGGGTCGCATTGCCATGGGTGCACTGGAAAGCGGCAACTGGTCGCTCAAAACGACGCTGATGCTATTCCGTTTGTTTGATCAGAAAGCCGTATCCAAGTTGCTGGTGTTTTATCAATCCAATAACAACTGGCTGATCGAAGAAGGCATTCTGCCCAATCTTAAATTGTTGAATGCGTCGTCCCAGAGCCGGCCGGATGTAACCAGCGCCGACACCTTCCAGCAACTGGGCCAGATGCTGACCCAGCGCCTCTACGGGGGGAGCCCGGATGGCCAGACACAGCCAGGTGGCTATGCCGGCGCTGGCGGCGGATTCCCGGGCGCGGCTGGCTATGGTTCGGCGGCAGGCATGGCAGGCCCTGGCGGCCAGGGTGTCATGGTCGGCGCCGATGCCTTGCAGGCCCTGATGGGCAACCTGACCCGGGTGCAGACGCAAGCCAGCACAGCGCCGGTGTCACTGGATTTGAGCGAAATGAAGCTCTGGGCTCAGTCTCAGGCGCAGCAGGTGACGGCTCAGGTGCAGGGTACCCAGGAAGCCGGTACGGTGTCGCTGGTGGCCATGCTGTTTGAATACATACTCGACGATCAGAAGCTGTCGGCGCACATGAAGCAACTGATGGCGCGCATGCAGATTCCGATCATCAAGGTGGCCTTGCTCGACAAGGAATTCTTTACCGATTCCGAGCATTCCGCCCGGCTTCTGCTGAACCGGATGGCGCGCGCAGCGACCGGTTGGCAGCCGGAAGAACAGCTCGAAGACGATGTCCTGTTGGATGGCATGGAGCGGATCGTTACCCGCCTGAATCACGAGTTTGAAACCGACCTGGCGTTGTTCGATTCAGCATTGAGCGAATTCGACGATCTCAAGGCCGAATACGACGCGCTTCAGGAGGCCCGTCTGTCGCCCTTGGTCGAAGCCGAAGAAACCCAATTCAAGGCGCATCAGAACCAGGATAGGGCGCGGTTGTTTATCGACACACTGCTGGAAGGCGAAATCCTGCCGGAAGACGCCGAGCACCTGCTCAAACGTCACTGGTACCGGCTGATGCGCGGTATCTACACGGCACACGGTGAAGGTAAAGCCTGGAAAACCAGTGCCCGTATTGCCCGTGAGCTGGTCTGGAGTCTGCAACCGAACATTCAGTTAACCGAGTCAGCGCGTTTCGCTAAATTGATGCCGAACCTGCGCTCCGGTCTTCAGGACGGCCTGAAAGCCCTGGGCCTGAATGAAGGCGAGCGTGACCGGCTGATGTCGGCCATTGACGAGTGGCATCAACCCAAACACCAGCCGCTGTCGGAGAGTGTCTGGGCCGATCAGGAGCGCCTGGATGCCTTTACCGAGCGTTCAGCCCGTGCCGATGAACTGGTGGAGCGGCCGCAGCCGCTGCCCGTTGACGAGCCGGTGGTTCAACATAAACCGGCCGACCTGACGTACTACATGGACATGGTTGAAACCTTCGAAACCGGCTGCTGGTTCGAGATCGAAAACCAGTCAGGCAAGATTGAGCGCGGTTGCCTGACGGCCATTGTGGGCATGGGCAGCAAGTACATTTTTACCGATCATCAGGGCAACAAGGTGGCCGAACGGTCAGCCATTGGTCTGGCCATGGCATTGCGCAACGACGGATTCCGGATGGTTGACGACGCCCCGCTGTTCGACCGCGTAATCGATACCCTGGTGTCCGAACTCGGTGAGTCGGGCAAAACCCGTCACTGAATCGTGACTGGAATGGTTTGAAAAGCCCGCTTTTTAAAGCGGGTTTTTTTTGATGGGAGGGTTTATTTTAACTCAAGTTCCGGAGTTGAGTTTTGGTTTGGCGCCAATAATCCGTGACAGGCACCGGATAGGCCTATCTGGGGTCGGCATGAACCCATCCATGGGGCCTAGACTGAAGCATCCATGCTTCAGACTTCCCCAGATAGGCCTACCCGGCACCTGACACTCAACTGTTAGCAATTTCCGAAACTTGAGTTTTAACAATTAATGTATAGGTCAGGTCATTAACGACGCTAAGTTATAAATGTTTGTCTGATTCATGTGCAGAAATTAACCAATGGTCAGAGTACAGTAGTCGAGTACCCAACCAAACACGCTTAATCTGAAGGTAACCGGGGTACTAATCCTCAGAATACTGAGTTCAAGGTGAACACAATGGAGAAGAAAGCAACCGCCAAGCAGTCGTTCCTCGCCTTTTTGGGTGTGGTTGGCAAGTCCAAGTCGCGTCGTCGTGGAAACCACACAACGCTGGACCGCCTGTCACGTCCTGAAGTGCGCGACGAACTGGCCCTAAAGGGCGTAGCGGTTCTTAGCGACAACTGATCGTCGCCGCCCGATCATCTGACGGTCGGGTAAAGGCAGGACGCCTGCAACAGCATTTCTATCGGTACTATCCTGTATCGGCGGGGTGGTTTTACCCTAATAAATCGCCACCGCTGTTCTACCGGTCGCTGACCCGCTATGCTATCGAGTCTCACCCTTAAACGGGCTCATACATAGCGGGAGGTACGATCCATGGCCAACTCTCTCGAGACCTGGTTAAGCGAATACGGCGAGAGCCATCAAAACCCCACCAACAAGAAAGTCCACTGGGTGTGTGTACCGGTCATATTCTGGTGCGTACTGGCGTTGCTGTGGCAAATTCCCCTCGGGCCCAACCCGGTCATGAATGCAGCCGTTGTACTGATTGTCGTGAGCATTCTGTTCTATTCGCGTCTGTCGTGGACACTGACCATTGGTATGGGCATTCTGGTCGCGGTTTCGGTGGCACTGATTCTCGGTTATGAATCGCTCGGCTTACCCGTACCGCTTTGGGTCTTTGCACTGGTACTGTTTGTGATCGCCTGGGCAGGGCAGTTCTGGGGTCACCGTATCGAAGGCAAGAAACCCAGTTTCTTCAAGGATATCCAGTTCCTGCTAATTGGCCCGGCCTGGTTACTGAGTTTTGTTTATCAGCGCCTGGGAATTCCATTAAAGTAATATTGGCTACTTCCGGCCT
Source organism: Saccharospirillum sp. (assembly GCA_035704555.1). Taxonomy (GTDB): domain Bacteria; phylum Pseudomonadota; class Gammaproteobacteria; order Pseudomonadales; family Natronospirillaceae; genus Saccharospirillum. The sequence continues at coordinate 29,458 of DASSWT010000252.1, forward strand.
CAGTGTCACTCCAGTGTCTGAATTAGCAATAGGCTAGCGACGGATGGTAAGGATGCTTCTGCGGGGATATCTGAGGCATGGATGCCGAAGTTAAGCCTACATGGAGGTATTCACGGCGACCCCGCAGAAGCGTCCTTGCCGTCTGGCGCGGGTTCATGACGATACAACTAACTCTTTTGCAATAACTTTGCCCGTAGTGGCTGGAGAAACTCTTTGTCTAAAAATTCCCTGTCCAGGCATCAGATGTCTGCCCACGGTCTGACCTTTTTAAAAGCCAGTCATCCGGTTATCAAAACCCTGAAAGACAGTGTTGGAGATGCCAACCTGCATGGCAACAAGGTCTGGGATTCGAGCTTTGTATTGATGGATTATCTGCTGATCGACCCGATTCCCGAGGAGCGGGTGGTGTTTGATATTGGCTGTGGCTGGGGGCCGACGAGTTTGTTTCTGATGAGCCAGTTCCAGTCGAGAGTCATGTCAATCGACGCAGACGATTCTGTCGAGCCATACCTGCAGCTGCATGGCGAGTTGAATATGTTAAAACCTGTTTTCTGGCAGCGCAAAATCAAGCAACTGAAGACCGCCGATCTGTCGATGGCCGACACGGTGGTCGGTGGCGATATCTGTTTCTGGGACAGCCTGGCTGACGAATGGAAAACGCTGATCAAACGGGCCAAAAAAGCAGGTGTGCGTCAGATTCTGATCGCAGACCCCGGGCGCCAGCCATTTTATGACCTGGCCGACTGGGCGGTTAAAAAGCATAACGCCGAGCTATGGGAGCACGACATCACCAAGCCGGTGAAAGCTACCAGCTATGTGTTGGATATTCCTCTGAACAGTGATGACGTCTAGTTAGCCGCTGAATACTCAAGTTTCGGAGTTCGCTAGCAATAGGTTAGCGCCGGACGCCAGGTAAGGGTATCGAGGGTGGTCCGCAGCATGGACTAAAACGCCAGGAGCGTTTTAGCATGAGCGCAGCGAGCCCGAAGGGTGAATCCCAGGGATGGGATTCATATCCTGTGGTCCAGGCCCCATGGATGGGTTTACGCCGACCCTCGATGGCCCTACCTGGTGGCCGGTGCGGGCGACTGGCAACATAGCCAACCGCGAACTCCGAAACTTGAGTGAATAGTGTCGGCTGGCTCAACTTTTTCCGGGAACGGGCGATAACCTGATCGTGTATTAGTTGGATTCTTCCTGTGATGACGTGTGCGATGAACAGTGCCATCCAATTTGCCATAAAGAGCCCTTGCCCATGAGCCTAGCCAGTACATTGCGATCTCTGTTGGTTGGCTGCGCCGGTCTGCTGCCCTTGTCGGCCCCCGCACTGGAGTTCAGCCTCGACCTCGGCCCGGCCAGTGGGGAAAACGCCGTTGGCTGGGGGCTGGCCAGTCATGCCCAGATCATGCAGGACACACGCTGGGGCCTGGATCTTGGCTATCGTTACCACCGTGAGCTGGAGTACCCGACCGATAACGGCACCCTGAGCCACGATTTTAGCCAGTATGAGTTGGGTCTGATCTGGCAGCAGGGCCATATCGGTGCCCGCTTTCAAGGCATTGCAGGCCTCATTATGGCCGGCAATGACGTGGTCGGTAACGCCGATGAATCGGTGTTGAATGCCGGGGCGCTTGGCTACCATCTTGATGCAGACATCAGTGTTCCTCTGGTTGAAGGCCTGCGGGTGTTTGCCAATGCCGGCTATCAGAGTTATTACAGTGGCGACATGCCTGCCCAGTGGCGCTGGCGTTATGGCTTGCGCTATGTGTTCGGTGAGCGCATGTCGGCCGCTGAAAGAGACGCCCGGGCCCGCGCCGAAGCCGCCCAGGCACAACCACAGAATACCGGGACGACTGAAAATACCGCAGAGCCCGAGCGTCGAGCGCAGCCGATACCCACCTATTTGTCCCAGTCGTTGCCGCCTATTATTGAACGCTCTGAGCTGTGTAAATGCTTCCCGGCTGGCCCCTACACCTTGCAACTGGGTCAGTTCCCCAACATGGAGCGGGCCGTTCGCGCCATGGAATACCGGGGCTTGCGCCAGTTTTTTACCACTGTCGCCTACGACCGGGACCCCCAGCCCGTTTTTCTGGCTCAGGCAGACCCTGATGGCCCGGTTGGGCTATTTCTGGGCGAGTATGAGCAATTGGCTGACAGCGAAATCTGGCGGCGCCGGTTGCGGCTCAGTGGTATTGAGGGGCGTATTCGCCAAGTAGTAGGCAGTGATGGACGAATCGAAAATCGCACGGTCGACGCGAGCGCCCAGGCGAGAGCACCGCAGTACACGGCCGAGGAAATACGTCGCATGAACTCGGTGCAACCTGATGCCGGTGCCAGTGCAGAACGGGATCGTCAGGCCATGAATCAGGCTGCTGACCGGGCCGCAACGGCAGTGTCGACTGCCGAATCGTCATATGTAACCGGAACCCTAGTGCTGGGGCCGGTCAGTGCCGCAACGCTGACCAACTGGATGTCGGAGCCGCCGATGCGGGATGCTCTGCTGACCGACACAAATCGCCGCTTACCCGGTCGCCACCGGCTGATCTGGGACGCGGCCCGTAACCAGGCCTGGGTCTATCTGGACCAGTTTGCCTCCACCCGACAAATCGATGAATGGCAAGCCTGGCTGGAGCGCAACGGCCAGCAGGCAAGCTTGCAACAGCGGCCACGGCTGCCGGTCGGCGACATCTATGTGTATCATCTAGGCAACGAGTTGCATGGATACAGCCTCGAGCTTTACCAGCAAGCCGACGCCAGCGACATGCTACAGCGGCTGGTTTCACCTGAAGTGCTCTGGTTCCAGGCTTATCAGTCCATTAACGATGAGCCGCCGACCCTGGTGGTGCAATGGCAGGCGTCAGACCAGCGCTATCATTTGATCGCCACCGGCTTTGCCCGCGATAATGATGCACGGCGAGCCTGGCAAAACCTGAGCAGCGTTGGCTTGATGCCGGTGCTACAAGAGTAGCGCAAGCCAAACAAGCGTCATCATTCAAATTTTAGTGATTGCTTTATGTGAGCGGCGGTTGCCGGTGGTACCTCTGCGGGGAAGTCCGCAGCAGGGACTAAAACGCCAGGAGCGTTTTAGCATGAGCGCAGCGAGCCCGAAGGGTGAATCCCATGGATGGGATTCATATCCTGCGGCCTAGTCTCCATGGACGGATTCACGCCGATCGAGTGTCGCACCACCCGAGAGGTACCACCGGTGGCCGTCGTGGGCCATAGCCACTGTACAATGCCGATCCACTGCCTTTTGTAGATTAGTTTCTCAGGGAGAAATAACCCATGGAGTGGTCTTTCACCATTCTCTTTATTTTGTTTGCTGTCGCCATGTTGGCCGGATGGATCGATACCCTGGCCGGAGGCGGTGGTTTGATTTCCTTGCCGGCCATGTTGCTGTTGGGTGTGCCACCGGTCAGCGCACTGGCGACGAATAAGGCTCAGGGTGTGGTCGGAACGCTGACTGCCTCGGTGACGTTGTTGTTGAAAGGGCATTTACGCGGGCAGGCGTTGTTGTGGCGTCTGGTTGCGGCGGGTTTGGGTGCTGCTCTGGGCAGTTGGCTGGTGCAGGGCGTTGATACCGGTTGGCTGGAATGGATGGTGCCGGTCTTGCTGGTTAGTGTTGCGGTGTATTTCTGGTTGACGCCAAACCTGGGCGACATTGAGACCAAGGCGCATCAGTCCGAACGCCAGTGGGCGGTGACCTGGGCTCCGGCCGTGGGGTTTTACGACGGCTTTTTCGGCCCGGGCGCCGGGTCGTTTTATGCCGCTACCGGGGTCGCTTTTCGGGGCCAGACGTTGCTGGCTGCCACCATTTCGGCCAAGCCGCTTAACTTTATGTCAAACGTGGTTTCGCTGGCGGTATTTTCCGCTGGCGGACAAGTCGTGTGGGTAATCGGTTTTGCGATGATGCTGGGGCAGGTGCTGGGTGCCTACGTTGGCAGCCACACCATGTTGAGCGGCGGCGCTCGTTTGATTCGACCGATTGTGATCACCATGTGCGTGCTGATGTCGGTCAGTCAGATTGCGCAGTCGATGGGCTGGATTACGCTGGCGGGCTAGCTTATTGGTTGTCTGAGTCAATAGTTGCCGGTAAGTCATAGTAACCGGCTTCAAACGCATCGAAGTAGGATTGATAGCGGCCGCTCGCCTTGAATGCCCTCAACTGGGTGTTGAAATCTTCAAGCAGTACAGGGCTGTCTGGTGCGGAGCGTGGTAGCAATAAATAGCTCTTATTAACCAGTATCGGCTTGGGGTGATGCGTAATGCGCTCGGCGAGGGTGGGGCTCACTGTTTTGGCGATGTTGAAATAACCGACATTAATTTCCTGGGGGTAGGCGTCTATTCGCCCGGCCAGCAGCATATTGATGGTCGATTCTTCATTGGCCACCCACTCGACGTTCAGGGTGCCGGCTTCAACAGCGGCGTCGAACTCCGGGCCGTAGCTGTAACCAAGCACTCCGGCAAACTGGAGGTCTCTCAGGTCTGAAAATTCTTCCCATTCAAAGTCCCGATCGGCCCGGTGAAAGAACACAAAGCGCTCATCGAGCAAGGGGTCGCTGTACAGAAAATCCTGGTGCCGGTCGGGTGCGTCCATCCACACTGCGGTCGCGTCGTAGTCGCCCGATACGGCGCCAACATAGGCTCGTCGCCAGGGCACCAGTTGATAGTCAACCTCCCGGCCGGTTTCTGCAAACACATCGGAAATCAGGTGGGCGATAAAGCCAAAATGTTTTTGTTCGGGAGTGAGAAAAGGCGGCCATCCGCCCGTGCTGATGACAACCTGCGCCTGGGCCGGGCCGGTCACCAGCGTTAAAATAAATAGAATGAAACCCAACAAAAACCGCATCATTCCTTCCAGCTATCCATCAGTAATATAAGAGTATAGCCGATTCGGCCGGCATCGGTTGAAGGGTTTGAGCATGAAAATACGCTGGCCGGAATGGATAAGAACGATTTAGGCCCCTTACTATTAGGGACCTAATGGTTATTCCCCTCAAGAATAAAAAAACCGGAAATTGGCTGAAAATAATCCGTAAGGAGAGCGCTGTTCTGCGCCTCTGAGGGCGTATCAAAATACCGTCAGAAAGCCAGGTATTTCCGACCTTTAAATCTCTCCAACTGGCTGAAATATATAGAAAAAATAGCTTATTTGGTCTGGTGTACCCAGGCCTGATCTAACACCGGTAAAGTCACCCTGACGGATCGACTGGTTACCGGGTCGGAAAAAAACCTTGCAAGGCCTCGGCTTATGAAACTAGGGTGGGTTAGAGACTTGATGAATGGTCTGTGGGGATCAAAACATTTTCCCGCAGGTCCACGATGATCAGCAACGACTACGACATTGATACAGACAGAGGTGATTCAACGGTGTCAGCACGCACTCCATCGTCGAACAATACAAACTGGGCATTGGCCGTCGAGGACGCCATTGCCCTGCGCCGGGATTTGCATCGCCAGCCGGAACTGAGCTGGTCCGAGCAGCGAACGGCGGCGACCCTGCGCCAGAAGTTGACGGCGCTGGGGATCGACTGGCGAGTGTGTGCCGAGACCGGCACGGTCGCAACGCTGGCGGCCAATGCCCCCGGCCGGCACATTGCATTGCGGGCGGATATCGACGCGCTACCCATCGAAGAAGCCAGTGGTGTCGACTGGGCATCCCATACCCAGGGCTGCATGCACGCCTGCGGGCACGACGGCCATGCGGCTACCTTGTTTGCTGCTGCCGGTTGGCTGAAATCCCGGGAAGACATCCTACCCGGCCCGGTCACCCTGTTGTTTCAACCGGCTGAAGAGGGCGGGCATGGCGCCAAACGGATGATCGAAGATGGTGCCCTGGAAGGGGTCGATGCTGTTTTTGGCTGGCATAACTGGCCTGCGATACCTTTTGGCCAGGCGGTCTGTCCGAATGGCCCGGTAATGGCCGGCAACGGCACCTTCAAGCTGGTGGTGAAAGGTGAGGGCGGGCATGCCAGTCAGCCTGAATTGTGCCGGGATCCGGTATTGGCCGGGTCGGCCATCGTGGTGGCGTTGCAGCAAGCGGTCAGCCGCCGCTTACCGGCGCAAAATGCGACCGTACTGAGTGTAACCTCCTTTGATGCGCGCAGTGGCGTCACCGTTATTCCGGATCAGGCCGTGCTTGAAGGCAGTTTCCGCCTGGCCGATCCGGACATGCGTGAACCGCTGACGCAGATGATACGGGAAATCGCCACGGCGACGGCCCAGGCTTATGGCGTTGAGTGCCAGGTGGAGGTATTTCCGCGATATTCAGCTACGGTTAACCATGCAGCGGAAGCGGCGGATTACCGGTCGGCGCTGGTGGCACAACTGGGAGAGCGTGCCTTGAGTGAAACGACGCGCTTGCCGATCATGGCATCGGAGGATTTCAGCTATTACCTGCAGGTATGCCCGGGAGCCTTTGCATTGATCGGCTCCGGTGATGGTGAGCCGGCACACGAGGTGCCGTGCCACAGCCCGCATTACGATTTTAACGATGCACTGATCGATCCGGTGGCGCGCATTTATGCGCGTCTGGCCGGTGTTCCGATTCCGGATTGACCGGATTTTCAGGCCGGGGGCTTTGCCCTGCGGTTTGACACACAGCCCCGTTAAAAAACGGGGCGATAAAACATACCCGATGTCGCGGCACCGTGAACCGAAGCCTGGCATCACCGGGTATCAACATGATGTTCTCAACACACACAACTGGAGGGGTTGAAATGGACGTATTTGAAAAATGGGAATCTGATATCCGTGGCTACTGCCGGTTGTATCCAACGGTGTTCAAGTCGGCCTCGAATGCGCGTCAGGTAGACGAAGCAGGCAAGTCTTATGTGGACTTTTTTGCCGGCGCCGGGGTATTGAATTTTGGCCATAATAACGAGCGCATGAAAAAGGCGCTGATCGAATTTATCCAGAACGATGGTGTTGCTCACAGCCTGGATATGTACACCACGGTCAAGCGTGATTTCATTCAGGCTTTCGCTCAGACCATCCTCGAACCACGCAAAATGAACCACAAAATGCAGTTCATGGGCCCGACCGGCACCAATGCCGTTGAAGCGGCCATGAAACTGGCCCGGAAAGTCACCGGGCGGCAAACCATTGTGGCCTACAGCCATGGTTTTCACGGCATGACACTGGGCGCGCTGGCCGCCACCGCGAACAGCTATTTCCGCAACGCCGCCGGTGTGCCACTGAACCATGTATTGCGCCAGCCATTTGGTTGTGAGACTCAGTGCAAGGGCTGTAATCTGGGCTGCGGCGTCGATTCGGTTGACCGCCTGCGCGCCCTCTATGCTGACCCCAGCAGTGGCTTGGAGCCACCGGCAGCGTTTCTGGTAGAAGCCATTCAGGCCGAAGGCGGTGTGCACGTTGCTTCCAAAGAATGGCTGCAGGCCGTACAGAAACTGTCGCACGATCTGGGCGCACTGTTCATCATCGATGACATTCAGGCCGGTTGCGGCCGCACCGGTAATTACTTCAGTTTTGACGGCATGGGGCTGGACCCGGACATCGTGACACTGGCCAAAGGTATCGGCGGTTTTGGTACGCCACTGGCGATGAATCTGGTGCGTCCGGAACACGACAAGCACTGGGGGCCGGGCGAACACACCGGTACTTTCCGTGGCCAGGGCTTCTCCTTTGTCGCGGGTGTTCAGGCACTGAGCTATTTCAAAGACAACAGCCTGATGACCGAAGTGGTCACCAAGGGCAAGGAAATGAAGCAACACCTGGAGAGCATCTGTGAAGAACACAGTGACAAGGCCTTCCAGGTGCGTGGCAAAGGCATGATGCAGGCCATTGATCTCGGCGATGGTGCGCTGGCAAAAGACGTGGCACGGCGGTGTTTCGAAGCTGGGCTGCTGATCGGTGCCTGTGGTATCGGCGGGCGTGTATTGAAGTTGATACCGCCACTGACGATCCCCAACAGCGATTTGCATGAAGGGCTGGCGACGCTGTCCAAAGCCATTGGAGAAGCGCTGGAGGCGGCATGAAGCAACGCGAGGACATGACCTTTCCATTCGACGAGTATGTTCGTCGTCTGGAAGGTCTGCGTGAGCGCATGGCCAGCCGGTTGCTGGACGCGGTGGTAATCACCGACCCGGAAAACCTGATGTATCTGACCGATTATCAGACCACGGGGTACTCCTTCTTCCAGGCTCTGGTTGTGCCGCTCGAAGACGAGCCCTTTATGATCACCCGGGCCATGGAAGAGTCGAATGTCCATGCCCGGACCTGGGTGGAGCGGACGCGCCCCTACCCGGATACCGGTGATGCGATCCAGATGCTGGTCGAGGCCCTGCGTGAGTTTGGCCTGAACGGCAAACGCATTGGCTATGAGCGGAACAGTTACTATTTTCCGGCCTACCATCAGGACAGCATTCACACCACCTTTCTGGATGGCTCCCTGAACGATTGCTTCGGCATTGTTGAGGAAGGTCGTATCTGCAAATCACCGGCCGAGCTGGATGTGATGCGCAAGGCCGCCCGCGCAACCGAAGCCGGTGTTAAAGCCGGGTTTGAAGCCACGGTTGCAGGGGCGACCGAGAACGATATCGGCGCTGCCATCTCCGCTGCCATGTTTCGCGCCGGCGGTGAGCCGCCCGCGGTAATGCCCTATGTCACCTCCGGGCCGCGCACCATGATTGGCCATGCGACCTGGGAAGGCCGTACTGTTCAGCCTGGCGAACATGTGTTTCTGGAAGTCGGTGGCTGCTATCGCCGCTATCACACCGCCATGATGCGCACCATTGTTCTGGGTGATCTGTCGGCCTCCATGCACCACGCTCAGGAGCGCATGAAGCATGCGCTGCGTGAAGTGAAGAAGCTGATAAGACCCGGGCTCACGGTGTCGGATGTCGATAACCTGGTGCGCAACATCATCACCGATAACGATGTTGGCGCCCGCCTGGTTACCCGCTCCGGGTATTCAATCGGCATCGCCTTTCCGCCGAGCTGGGATGAAGGCTATATCGTCAGCCTGAAACAGGGCGATTCACAGGTGTTGCGCGAGGGTATGACGTTTCACATCATCCCCTGGATGTGGGGTGTCGATGGCAACAAGACGGTGGGCATTTCCGACACCGTTTATGTGACCGACCAGGGCTGTGAATCCTTTTTCAGTCTTGATGAGGACTTCGTCGTCAAACCGGAATTTGCGGCGCGCGAGTTGAGCTCTAACACGCCGGCCCGGCTGACGGATGTCTCGGGTAAGGCGTTAAGCAGCGATGCGCATTCCCGGACCGAGACGGCCGATGCAAAGCGCAAGGACAAAAAAGAAAAGTCCGGTGCCAAGGCCGGTAAGGTCAGCAGAGAAGCTGCAGGCTGATAACTCAAGTTTTGGAGTTCGCTAGCAAAGGATTAGCACCGGTTGCCAGGTAGGGCTATCGAGGGTGGTCCGCAGCAAGGATGCTGCGGTCCAGGCCCCATGGATGGGTTGAGTGGGCGGCATCCCGCCCGACCCTCGATAGCCCTACCTGGTGGCCGGTGCGGGCGATTGGCAATATAGCCAACCGCGAACTCCGAAACTTAAATGATAAGTTTTTATCGATTAGGTGAATGAATAGGTGAGGAGAACGACCATGTTAACCGCCACAGATCCTTCCACTGGCAAACTTCTGCATGAAGTGCCCGCGGCCACACCCGCTCAGGTAGAGGATATCCTGGCGCGCGCTGAAACGGCTTTTAAAAGCTGGCGCACACGGTCCTTCAGCGAGCGTGCGGCTGTATTGAACAATGTCGCCAAACTGATGCGCGATGATGTGGAACGCCTGGCCGTGCTGATGACTGAAGAAATGGGCAAGCCGATCAAGGAAGCCCGTGCTGAGGTGATCAAATCGGCCTGGTGTGCCGAGCACTATGCCGAGCATGGTGAGGCCTATTTGCAACCCGAGACACTGGCATCCGATGCCACGCTCAGTTATGTGCAGCATCTGCCTCTGGGTGTGATCCTCGGCATCCTGCCGTGGAACGCCCCGTTCTGGCTGGCGTTTCGCTATGCCGCCCCGACGCTGATGGCCGGTAACACCTGCGTGATGAAGCACGATCCGCACGTGCCTGCCTGTGCCCAGGCCATCGCTGATCTGTTTAAACAGGTCGGTGCCCCGGCCGATATTTTTCAGAACCTGCCGCTGGAAACGCCGGCCGTTGAAGCGGTAATTCGCGACAAGCGCATTCAGGCGGTGTCCTTTACCGGGTCTGAAAAGGGTGGTGGTGCGGTGGCTTCCATTGCCGCTTCTGAAATCAAACATTCGGTACTGGAACTGGGTGGTTCCGACCCCTGCATCGTGCTGGCTGACGCCAACCTGGATGAGGCGGCCGACATTATTACCCTGTCGCGTATCATCAATGCCGGTCAGAGTTGCATTGCCGCCAAACGCATCATTGTGGAAGCACCGGTCTATGACAGCCTGGTTGAAAAAGTGCATGAACGTCTGGCCAGGTTGAAAATGGGCGACCCGCGTGAGGAAAGCACCGACATCGGCCCGATCGCCCGGGCTGACTTGCGCGACAACCTGCATCACCAGGTGACGGCCTCGGTCGAAGCCGGAGCTCGTTGTTTGCTGGGTGGTGAAATGCCCTCAGGGCCGGGTTTCTTTTATCCGGTTACCTTGCTGGCTGATGTCACTGAAAACATGGTGGCCAGCTGTGAGGAAACCTTTGGCCCGGTGGCGGTGATGATGAAAGCCGACAACGAAGAGCAGGCCATCGCCATCGCCAACAACAGCGACTATGGTCTGGCGGCTGCCGTATGGACGAATGCCGAACGTGGCGAAGCCATTGCACGTCGCCTTGAGGTGGGCCAGGTGGCCGTTAATGGCATCGTGAAAACCGATCCGCGCCTGCCGAGTGGCGGTATTAAACGTTCTGGTATGGGACGCGAGCTCGGACCTCACGGCATTCGTGAGTTCGTCAATGCCCAGCAGGTCTGGATAGGACCAAAACAAGGCTGAACCGGCACCGACAGTGCCTCCGCCCGGAGGCACTGCCTATTTTCAGGAAATCAAACTACACTCTGCTTGTTCTCTGAAATAAGTGGGTACTGATGCGTCCATTTTTTTTAATTGCCCGGCTGTCAGCCATAGCCTGTTTCTGCTTGGCTGGCCTTGCGGGCACGGCTCAGGCTGAGACCACGCTACGCCTGGGCTCAGACATCATGCCTCCTTACCTGTTTGAAACGTCGGACCAGTCGTTGCAGGGAGAAGCCAAGCGCACCCTCGACTGCGTCTTCGATCAACTGCCTGATTATCAGTTCCAAACCTCTTTAGCCCCCTGGCCCAGAGTCGTTCGGCTGGCGCACCGGGGCGACATTGACGGATGGTTTCTCTACGTTCAAAACACCGGCAGCGATAATTTTGCTGAACTGTCCGACCCGCTGATGCTGGAGTCCTGGTACTGGTATAGCCTGAATGACGTCTCCGGCCTTTCTCTGGACGAACTGAAAGGCGAAACGGTATTAGTCATGAACGGGACCTATCAGGCCATTTGGTTGCAGAGCCAGGGTTTTACTGAGTTTTTCAGCGTTTCTTCTACAGACAGCCTGGTGCGGGCCTTTCTGGCGGGTCGGGCGCGGCATTTGTTGGTCAGCGAAACCGTGTTCAGGGAGGCCGTAGCCCGCTTGAATGGCGAAATGTCGGCTATTAATCGGCGGTTTGTGGGGTTTATTCCACTCGGCCTGTATATTACGGACGCGTTTTCTGCTGAATATCCTGATTTTATGCCGGCTTTCAATGCTGCCGCCAGCGGGTGTCGTATCGAGCAGGTTGCATTGACGGCGGAAAATGAAAAATCGCTGGCCAACCTGGTCGATCCGTTGTCACGGTGGCTGGCTTCGGACTGGGTGCGTGATCCAGTGCTGTTGGCCAACGCCCGCAACCAGTATTTAAGCCCCTGGGAGATCAACCAATTAGACCGGCAATGGGTTGGCGAAGTGCAGACGGGGTCGTTTGATATGGTGAGCGAGGTGCTCAGCAGAGCGTTGTCGGCCCGTTTGTCGCTGATTCGTGAGCAATCCCAGGGCGTGTTCAGCGAGCTGTTTATAACCGATATTCACGGTACGACCATTGGCGCCAGCAACCCAACCTCCGACTGGTTTCAGGGCGATGAGGCGCCGTTTGACGCCATTGTTACCCGGCGCCAGCCGGTGCTGATAGAGGCCATCGCCTATGACGAATCCACACGCCAGTTTCTATCGCAGATTGCGCTGCCGATTCGCGACTCGTCCGGTGACCTCATTGGCATGCTGGTGGCCGGCGTCAATGTGGAAAATGCCCTTAATGGCTTGCGATAACCTCAGGCGGTTTCGGCGTCCGGTGACCTTATCCTGCACGTCTGAACCAGGCCGCTGACTTCCTCAAGACAACTGCCGCACTGGGTACTGCATTTCAGCTCACGTTGAACTTCAGCCAGCCCGGTTCCCGGGTGCTGTGCGAGGTAGCCTTCAATGTCCCGGTCATACACTGAATAACAGGTACAGATCAGATTGCCACGGGGGTCGGCTTCACTCGGGCTGCCCGCCAGCCAGTCATCCAGGGCGACGTCGCTGGCTTGCCAGTGATCGAGAAGCCAGCCGGTATCCACCTCGGGGCGGTGCTGGTCGTTCAGTGCCAGCCAATAGGCGGGCACCTGACCGGGCAGGCTGGCCTGGTGTAACCAGTGGTGGCCGGAATCGCTCAGCGTCACACTCTGTTCCGGGGCGTTGCGTTGCCAGCGCTCAACCAGTTCGGTCATATCCTGCTCGATATAAAACAACGACCACAGCCATTGGCTGCCCAGAGATCGTTTAAACCAGAGCGCTCCCTCTGCCAATGGCTCAGGCAATTGAGTACCGATGTACGTACCCGAGCATCGAACCGGCAAGGGCTCTACCTCTACCAGCGCATGTTTGGTTTCCGGTTGGCCCGATTGTGGGTCGACAACAGACGGAATCACCCGCGCAACACCGCCTTCGCTGGCAAAGGTGGTGTTCCAGTGCATGGGGGCGAACGCATCGCCGCGCCGCTGACCGCTGTCTGTTGCCAGCAATGCCACAAAGTGCCCCAGAGCATTGGTGATGCGCACCGGTTGGCCTTCGGTCAGTCCGCGTTCGGCCGCATCGTCCGGGTGCAGGGTAAGGCAAAAGTCTGGCCGGTGTTGGCCAAGCCGATTTACCAGCCCAGTGCGGGTCATGGTGTGCCACTGGTCGCGCAGTCGCCCGGTATTCAGACGCAACCGGCCATCGGCGGCATCGGGCTCGGCGGGGGCGACCGGTATAAAACGGGCCCGGCCATCGGGTGTGGCAAAGCAGCCATCGGCAAACAGGCGCGCGCGGGAGCTACCGTCGGCCTCAAACGGCCATTGCACCGGCGCGAGGTTGTCATAGTCGTGCGCGCTGAGGTTTTTTAACGGCAGCAGATTGAACTGCCGGTTCGGTGCCGGTTCAAAGGCGCTCAAGGCCGCGTGCTCGGCAAAAATTGCCGCTGGACCGGCATAGTCAAACGCGGATGCAAAGCCCAGCCGTTTACCCACTTCGGCCAGTGCCCACCAATCGGGCCGTGCTTCACCAGGCGCCAGTAAGAAACCACGCTGACGAGAGACACACCGTTCGGAGTTGGTGACCGTGCCGTCTTTTTCCCCCCAGGCGAGGGCGGGTAAAACCAGATCGGCATAGGCGAGGGTGTCGTTGTCGGTCACAACATCGGAGACGATGACGGTCTCTACCCGGGCCAGCGCCTCCCGTACCCGGTTGGCATCGGGCAGGCTAGCGAGCGGGTTTGTGGCCATAATCCAGAGTACTTTGATCTCGCCCCGGGCGGCCGCTTCAAACAGATCCACCGCTTTCAGGCCCGGGGTGCGGGCAATGTTGGGGGCTTCCCAGAACCGGGCGACGGCGTCACAGTCTGTCTCTGTAAACCCGCGGTGACTGGCCAGCTGATTGGCCAGGCCACCGACTTCACGGCCACCCATGGCGTTGGGCTGGCCGGTAATGGAGAAGGGCGTGGCGCCGACCTTGCCAATGCGGCCGGTGGCCAGGTGCAGGTTAATAATCGCCTGACTTTTGGCCACACCTGAACGGCTCTGGTTGATGCCCATCGACCAGGCGGTGACGGTTTTGGGTGTGGTTTTCAGCCAGTTAAAAAATTGCAGCAGGTCGGCCAGTGACAGGTCGCACTCGTCAGCCAGAGCCGCCCAGTCGGTCCCGGCATGGTGTCGGGCAGTAGCCAGGGTTTCGTCAAATTGGTCGGTATGCTGGCCGATGAAGTCGGCATCGAGAGCATTTTGCTCTGAAAGCCAGGCGAGGGCGCCATTGAATAGCCGGCCATCGGTGCCGGGCTTGAGCGGTAAGTGCAGATCCGCGGCCCGGCTGGTTTCGGTTGCGCGCGGGTCGATCACGACCAGGCGCATCTGCGGCCGGGCCTTGCGCGCTGCCTGCAAGCGCTGAAACAACACCGGGTGTGCCCAGGCGAGGTTGGAGCCGACCAGTATCACCAGGTCAGCCTGTTCCAGATCTTCATAGCAGCCGGGCACCGCATCTTCGCCCAGCGATTGCTGATAGGCAGCAACAGCCGACGACATGCATAACCGTGAATTGGTATCCAGATTCGCCGTGCCCAGAAAGCCTTTGGCGAGTTTGTTGGCCACGTAATAGTCTTCAGTCAGCAATTGGCCGGACAGGTAGAAACCCAGGCTGTCCGGTCCGTAATCAGTACGGGCCTGGTCAATCTTCTGGCTGATAAAGTCGAGCGCGGTGTCCCAGCTGACGGTCTCTCCGGCCAACCGCGGCCGTAGCAGGCGCTGCTGCAAGGGCAGAACTTCACCCAGGTGAGTGCCCTTAACGCAGAGCCTGCCCTGGTTAGCCGGGTGATCGGCCAGCCCGCTGACCTGAATATCGCGGTCACCGGCCCGGGGTATTTCCACCCCACAGCCAACGCCGCAATAAGCGCAGGTGGTGTGCAGACTGCGATCGGTCATACCCACTCAATCTCGACCTGGCCATTGACAATGCGCGCTGGCCAGACCCGGACGTGCCACTCCTCGTTTTCGAGGCACCGACCGGTTTCCAGCGAGAAGTGATGCTTGTACAACGGTGCGGCGACCACGGTTTCGCCATTAAAATCGCCGAGAATGCCCCGGGCCATCACATTGGCGCCACTGGCCGGGTCGCGGTTGGCGAGTGCATGAACCTGCTGGGTCTCACTGATATAAAACAGGGCAACTTGCTGGCCGAGCACCAGTGCAGCGACGCCCGAGTCGGGCACCAGATCCTTGACCTGGCAGACGTGAACCCAGGGGCTGGTTTTCTGTGACTGATCGATGGTGTGTGGTTGGGCATTGACTGTCATGTCGGTCTCCTCAGGCGGTCGCAATCAACTTGGCTTTTTCGTCGTCGCGGGCCGGTCGAATCTGCTCGCGTTCCTTAACAAACACCACATTGCTGTCGGCGCTGTCGTTGTTGACGAAGGTGCGGAAGCGTTTCAGTTTTTCCGGATCGTCGAGTACGGCTTTCCATTCGCACTGGTAGGACTCAACAATGCGCGCCATCTGCTGTTCCAGTTCATCATTCAATTGCAGTGAATCGTTGAGGATGACGTCTTTCAGATAATCCAGACCGCCTTCCAGGTTTTCCATCCAGCGTGCGGTGCGTTGCAAACGGTCGGCGGTTTTGATGTAGAACATCAGCAGCCGGTCGATGGTTTTGATCAGGGTGACGTCGTCGAGGTCGGTCGCGAACAAATCCGCATGGCGTGGTTTCATGCCGCCGTTGCCACAGACATAGAGGTTCCAGCCGTGTTCGGTGGCAATCACACCGATGTCCTTGCTTTGTGCCTCGGCGCATTCGCGGGTGCAACCGGAGACCGCAAATTTCAGCTTGTGCGG
>DASSWT010000347.1:0-7875 GCA_035704555.1 Saccharospirillum sp.
GCATGTACATGACCTGCCCCTCCGGCTGTACCCAGGCGGTTCCGGCAACGATGAAGGCCAGCCCGGCGGCATTGAGCATGACTTCCAGGCTCATCAGCACAAACAGCATGTTGCGCCGGACCATCAGCCCGATCAGGCCCATTGCAAACAGCACTGAGGCCAGCACCAGGCCATGTTCCATGGGAATACCGGTCATTGATGCCTCCCTGATGCGTTTGCAGAAGTATGACGCCCCACGTGAGACGCCGTAATCAGAGCGGCCAGTAACAGCATGGCGGCCAGTTCCACCACCAGAATCCACGGACCGAACAGGATGGTACCCACGGCTTTGGCGGTCAGTGTCTCGCCTTCGATGACCGGCCCTGACTCTCCCGATACCAGCGTGATAACGAGGGTTAGCAGCAGTACCGCCGACAAAATTGACGGCCCAATCCAGATGCGCGGCTGCAGCCAGGCCCGCTCCTGAGCGGCAGATTCCGCACCGGGGTTCAGCATCATCACCACGAAGACGAACAAGACCAGGATCGCCCCCGCGTAAACGATGATTTCTAGCGCCCCGGCGAAGGGCGCGCCCAGCGCGAAATAGACCATGGCCACGGCAATCAACGATACGATCAGATACAGCAACGCATGCACCGGGTGGCGACCGGTAATTACCCCCAGGGTCGCCAGCACGGCCACCAGTCCACTCAAATAAAACGCAATTTCCATGGGTCGGCTCCTGCAAAGGTGCTTAAGGCATCAGGGTTTTGACATCGATGGGCTCGTTCTCATTCTGCGCCCTGCCCTTGTCTTTACCGGCGATCGACAGCCCGGCTACTTTGTAGAAATGGTAGCCGTGGTCTTTGCCCGGGCCATTGATCAGCAGGTCTTCTTTCTCATAGACCAGTTGCTGGCGGTCGTACTCACCGAGTTCAAAGTCCGGCGTTAGCTGTATGGCCGAAGTCGGGCAAGCCTCTTCACACATGCCACAGAAGATGCAGCGCGAGAAGTTGATGCGAAAAAACTCCGGGTACCAGCGGCCGTCTTCCTGTTCACCTTTCTGCAGCGCAATGCAATCGACCGGGCAGGCAACGGCGCAGAGGTTACAGGCCACACAGCGTTCTTCGCCGTCCGGGTCGCGGGTGAGCACGATGCGCCCGCGATAACGGGGCGGCAGATAAACCGCCTCTTCCGGGTAATTCACCGTCTCGCGCTTGCGAAACGCGTGCATGAAGATGATTCCCATGCTGCGCAGCAGGGTTCCTGTTCCCCTGATCAGACTGGTTAACATCGATTCACTCCCCTTAATTGGTTGGCGACATCAGCAATATGACCGCACCGGTGGCCAGTAAATTGATCAGTGTCAGCGGCAGGCAGATCGTCCAGCCAAAGCTCATCACCCGGTCATACCTGGGACGCGGCAACGCTGCCCGCAGCAGGATAAACAGCATCAGAAAGGCGGCCGTCTTGAGCACGAACCAGACGATGGGCGGCAACACCGGCCCCAGCCAGCCGCCGAAGAACAGTGTGGTGATCAGCGCCGAGACCAACACCATGCCGACGTACTCACCAATGAAAAACATGCCGAACTTCATGCTCGAATATTCAATGTGGTAGCCATCGGCCAGTTCCTGTTCAGCCTCGGGCTGGTCGAACGGATGCCGGTGGGTCACCGCAATACCGGCGATCAGAAAGGTGCAAAACCCAAAAAACTGCGGAACGATAAACCAGAGGCCCGCCTGGGCCTCGACGATCTCTCTTAGATTGAAAGAGCCGGCCAGGGCCACCACACCCATCAATGCCAGCCCCATGAAGACTTCGTAGGACAGCGTCTGGGCCGAAGCGCGCATGGCCCCGATCAGGGCGTATTTGTTGCCACTGGCCCAGCCACCAAACAGCACCGCGTAGACGTTGATGCCCGCCATCGCGAAGAAAAACAGCAGGCCAATGTGCAGATTGGCCACGCCCCAGTTGGGTGTGAACGGAATGATGATGAACGACAGCAGCAGCGAGGCCATGGCGATGGCCGGCGCCAGTACATAGAGCGTCCGGTCGGCAAAGGGTGGGATCCAGTCTTCCTTGAAGAAGATCTTGATCATGTCGGCCACCAGTTGCAGCGTGCCAAACGGGCCCACGCGGTTGGGGCCGTAGCGGTCCTGCCAGAGGCCAAGCAAACGCCGCTCCACA
The DNA here is from genome assembly GCA_035704555.1 of Saccharospirillum sp. Classification (GTDB taxonomy): domain Bacteria; phylum Pseudomonadota; class Gammaproteobacteria; order Pseudomonadales; family Natronospirillaceae; genus Saccharospirillum. The sequence continues at coordinate 2,170 of DASSWT010000347.1, forward strand.
ACGGTCAGAATGGCCCCGGTCAGTACCACGACCAACAGGATCACCAGAGCCTGAGCCATGGCGATAACGGAAGCATGAATCTGTGGTGTCCACCAACTCATGAGACCTCCTGGTCCGGCTCTGCCTGCAACTCGACCCTCGTACCGGTGCTGAGGCCGGGCATACAGCCTGCGGGTACGGTAACCAGCCCCGCTGGCAGGCTATCGTCGATGCTGACCGGCAACGTCAGGCGTTGGCCGTCGACACTCAGCGTCAGTAATAGCTGGTCACTGACGCTCAACTGGCTGGCATCGGCCGTGGCAAGGCCGAAGGTTGGAGGCAGAGCCCTGTCGGCAATGGGCTGAGCCCGGGACGAGGTTTCTTCACCGCCAAACAACCTTGGCAGAACGACCGTTTGCCATTCCTGCTCCGTCGCCCGGTAGGCGGCGGGAATTACCTGGCTGTAGGGCAATTCCCGGGACTCAGGCTTCAGTAATCGCACACCCGGGTCCCCGGCACTGAGGTGCCCCCCTATTTCATCGGTAAACTTGTTCCAGGCCTGGGGCGAGTTCCAGCCGGGCGCCCAGGCGAAGGCCACATCCTGGCGTGGCCGGTCAAACCCGGAATAACCCTCCATCGAAAAGGTAAAGGCCGTATCCGGATCTTGAGGAGTGCGCGGCTCATTCACCCCCAGATGCGAGCGCATGGCCGTGCGGCCACTGTAACGATGGGGTTCCCGGGCGAATTTAACCCCCTCGACACGGGCGTCTGCCCCTTGAGACGCGTTTACAATCTCAGCCAGTTCAGGGTTTTGATCAGCACAGTCGGCGGTAACAGCGTCCAACGTGATGTCGGTTACTGGCGCTTCTTTCAGAGTGGCCCGCATGGCATGCAGCCAGCGCCAGCTTTCGTGAATGTGGGTTTCCGGCCGGTGATAACGCGGGTCGTAGACCTGGAAGAACCGCTGCGCCCTGCCCTCCAGGCTGACCAGGGTACCGTCGCCTTCGGCGAAACTGGCGGCGGGCAATATCAAAGTAGCTTTGTCGCCGGTGGCGGTGCGTTGATGGTCCAGAACGACCAGGGTATCCGTTTGCTCAAGCGCACGGTCGACCCACTGTGCAGCGGCGCGCTGATACAGATCGTTCTCCAGAATCACCACGGCGTCCGCACGTTGCTCACACAATTCTGTCAGCGCCCAGTCCAGCGAGTGACCACCGAGCATGGCCAGCCCCGTACTGTTGGCTTCGCGACGAATCAGCGTCAGTCCAGCTTCGCTGTTATGTTTCGCCAGCGCCCGGGCGATATTACCGGTGGCGTCCAGAATGGCCCGTGATTCCAGCGAACCGCCACTGACCAAAAGCGGACGTTTGGCCGCGATCAGGGTGTCGGCAATGGTTTTGGCGTCTGCTGCCAGAGCCTCATCCAGGCCTTCAACGACCGGAGCTTCGGGGTCTATGGCGTGGGCAATGGCAAACCCCAGGCGAGCAATATCGTCAACCGCCAGGGTGTGGTGTTCGCGGGCGATATCATCCAGCCCGGTACGAGTCGGGTAGGCCGTAATCAGTGGGTGTCGGGCGTCCTGAGCCAGGGTTTTTACCGCTGCGGCGTCCCAGACCGGGATGTCGCGGGCTTCCGCCAGTTCGTCCCGACGGCCCAGCACCGCCTGTCGGACCGATAAACCCAGCCGGGCGGCACTGTTGATCAGGTCTTCACCCAACACCAGAACGGCATCGTGATCCTCGATCTCCCGGGGAGTGGGGGTTGTCAGGCCGCTGGTCCGGTTCAACTGGTTCATGAGTGCCAGGCATTCGAGTTCGACGGCACCGATGCCGGTCGAAAACTGATTGTCACCGACTAGCCGTTTTAACTGATGATTGCTTTCCAGGCTGGCGCGAGGCGAACCAATACCGATGATCCGGCGTGCACTGCGCAAGCGCTCTGCGCTCCGGGTCAGCGTGGTGTCGACGTCCAGCGCAACCGCGCTGGCTGTTGGCTCATCCCGCCACTCGGGCCGTACGGGCCGGTCTTTGCGATTGACATAGCCATAGCCGAACCGCCCCCGATCACACAAGAAATACCGGTTAACATCGCCGTTATAGCGGTTTTCGATGCGTCGTATCTCACCATAGCGTTCGCCCGGGCTGGTATTGCACCCGACGGCGCACTGATGACAGACGCTTGGTGCAAATTGCAGGTCCCACTTGCGGGTATAGCGGTCCGAATGGGTCTGGTCGGTGAAAACACCGGTCGGGCAGACCTCGGTCAGGTTGCCTGAGAATACACTCTCCAGCACGCCGTCCTGATGGCGCCCGAAGTAGAGGTTGTCGTTGGCCCCGAACACACCCAGATCGTCCCCGCCGGCATAATCCTGATAGAAACGTACGCAGCGATAGCAGCTGATGCAGCGGTTCATTTCATGGCCAATAAAGGGCCCCAGATACTGATTGCGATGCGTTCGTTTGCCAAAGCGGTAACGGCGGGAATGATGCGCGGTCATCACCGTCATATCCTGAAGGTGGCAATGGCCGCCCTCCTCGCACACCGGGCAATCGTGCGGATGATTGATCATCAGCCATTCAATGACTTTGGCGCGAAACTCAACCGCCTCACTATCATCAATCGAAATGTAGGTATCGTCAGCGGCCGGTGTCATGCACGACATAACCAGCATGCCCTGATCGTCATCTTTGTCTTTATAGCGTTTTACCGCGCATTGCCGGCAAGCGCCGACGCTGCCCATGGCCGGATGCCAGCAGAAGTACGGCACATCGAGCCCCAGCGACAGACAAGCCTGCAACAGATTGTCGGTATCGTCTACCGTGTAGCTATTACCATCTACATGCAGCGTCGCCATAGCCTCAGGTCGCCTCCTGTTGCGGGGTGAATTCGGTAGCTTCGGGTGTTTTGCGAGTGGTCGTCGCCTTTGTGCGCGTTACGCCTTCTTCGAACTCATGCCGGAAGTAGCGCAAGGCACTTTCCAGTGGCATGGCGGCGCCCGGTGCATGGGCGCAGAAGGTTTTGCCCGGGCCCAGGTCGCCCGCCAGTGATTCCAGCAACTCAATGTCGCCCGGCTCGCCCTTTTTTTGCTCCAGAGCGTGCAATAGTTTTTCCGTCCACGGCAGACCATCGCGACAGGGCGTACACCAACCGCAGGATTCGCGGGCAAAAAAGCTTTCCAGGTTGCGCAGCAAGGAAACGATGCTCTGGTCACTGGCAACGACCGTCAACAGCCCGGTACCCAGCCGACTGCCAGCCTTGCCGATCGAATCATAATCGAGCGGCAAGTTCAGGTGCTCTGGCAGCAGAAAACCGGTGCTGCCGCCCCCCGGTAACCAGGCCTTCAGGCTTCGTCCGTCCTGCATGCCCCCGGCCCGGTCGATGATCTCCTGGCCGGTTGTGCCCATCGGCAGTTCCCAGAGCCCGGGGCGTTTTACGCGTCCGGATACGCCAAACAACTTGGTTCCGCCGTCGTCCGTAACGTCGCCAGACAGGTTCTGGTACCAGTCGGCCCCATGGCTCATCACCGCCGGAACGCTGCACAGGGTTTCGACATTGTTGACTACGGTGGGCTTGCCCCAGGCACCGGATTGCCCGGGAAACGGCGGTTTGGCCCGGGGGTTGGCCCGTTTGCCTTCCAGCGAACTGATCAGCGCGGTTTCTTCACCGCAAATGTAGCGCCCTGCCCCGGTATGCAGCACGATGTCGAAATCGAACCCGCTGCCGGCGATGTTGGTGCCGAGCCAGCCGGCCTCGCGGGCCTCTTCAATGGCGATCGTCAGGGCCCGAGCGGCCTCAATGTACTCACCTCGCAGGAAGATGTAGCCGAATGCCGAATTGTTGGCATAGGCGCCGAGAATCATGCCTTCCAGCAATAAATGAGGCTGTTGTTCCATCAACAGGCGGTCTTTGAAGGTACCGGGCTCCATTTCGTCGGCATTGCAGATCAGATAGCCGCGTGGGTAGTCCTCCCCCTGAAGCGTCAGACTCCATTTCACGCCGGCGGAGAAGCCGCCACCGCCACGTCCGCGAACGTTGGCGGTCTTCATCGTGTCGATGACATCCTTACCAGACTGTTTATTCAGTACCTGGGTGACCGCTGAGTAACCGTTTTTGCTGACGTACTCCTTCAAGTCAATTCGGGCAGCATCGTCGCGTAAGCGCCAGGTCAGCGGGTGGGTTTCCTCCCGCCGTTCAGAGGCGCTCTGGTGGAACTGGCTGCGGTATCTGGGTGCAGTCATGAATAGGCCTCCAATAATGCAGCCACCTGGTCCGGCGACACCGGGCCGTAGGTATCGTCGTCGACCATCAGGGCCGGGCCCTGATCACAGGCACCCAGACAGCACACAGGCAGTAACGTAAACCGCTGGTCGGGCGTGGTTTGACCAAACTCAATGCCGAGGTGACTGGTCAGCGCCTCACGCAGTTCGTCGTAGCCGGTCAGGAAACAGGCGCTACTGTCGCACACCAGAATGACATGGCGGCCGACCGGCTGGCGGAAGATCAGGCTGTAGAAGGTCGCTACTTCCTCAACCTGGGCGGGCCCTACTCCAAGAACGCTCGCAATAGCAGGTATCGCCCCATCCGGCACCCAGCCATGGCGGCGCTGAACAATCTTCAGCGCCTCGATGCTTGCGGCCTGAGGCTGTTCAAAATGGTGCCGCTCCTGTTCGATGGCGGCCCGATCCTCCGGGTGCAGCTCGAAGGCATCGGTCGCGACCAGGTTGTTGGCAGTTGTCTGGTTCATATCAGCGGTCCACATCAGCCATCACGAAATCAATGCTGCCCAGGTGGGCGATCAGGTCGGGCACGAAGCCGCCGCGCATCAGCGAGGGAATCTGCTGCAAGTGTGGGAAGCTCGGCGTGCGAATGCGGGTCCGATAGCTCATGGTGCTGCCGTCACTGGTCAGGTAATAGCTGTTGATGCCCTTGGTGGCTTCAATCATCTGCATCGATTCATTGGGTTTGAGCACAGGCCCCCAGGAGACCTGCAGGAAATGGGTAATCAGCGTCTCAATGTGCTGCAGCATGCGTTCCCGGGGCGGTGGTGTGGTCAGCGGGTGATCGGCCTTGTAATCCCCGGCCGGCATGTGATCAACGCATTGTTGAATGATGCGCAGGCTCTGGCGCATCTCCTCGATGCGTAACTGACCACGGTCGAATACATCGCCGTTGTTACCCAGCGGGACTTCAAAGTCGAAGTTTTCGTAACCTGAATAGGGCCGCTGCTTACGCAGGTCAAAATCACAGCCTGTAGCGCGCAAGTTGGGGCCGGTTACGCTCCACTCCAACGCCTCTTTGGTTGAAAAAGCGGCAACATGTCGGGTCCGGTCGCGCACGATGGCGTTTTCCATCATGGTTTTTTCGTATTCGCGCAGCCGGCCGGGCATCCAGTCCAGAAACTCCTGAACCAACCGCTCCCAGCCTTGCGGCAAATCCTGCATCACGCCGCCAATCCGGTACCAGGCCGGGTGCATGCGCAATCCGGTGATGCCTTCAATCACCTTGTAACCGCGCTGACGATCGGAAAAGGTGAAAAACACCGGTGACATGGCACCCAGATCCTGCAAATAGGTGCCCAGAAACAGCAGATGGCTGGTGATACGGAAGATCTCGGCCATCATCACCCGGATGGTTTTAACCCGGTCCGGCACTTCGATGCCGGCCAGTTTCTCCACGGCCAGCACGTACGGCAGGTTGTTCATGACGCCACCGGTGTAATCAATCCGG
>DASSWT010000026.1:0-2564 GCA_035704555.1 Saccharospirillum sp.
GGCGCGGTGACCATCGCCACCAACATGGCCGGTCGGGGTACCGACATCAAGCTCGGCGGCAACTGGGAAACCGAAGTTCAGGATCTCGACAGTGCTGACCCCGATGTTCTGGCCCGCGCCGAAGCAGATTGGAAAGAGCGCAACAAGACGGTAATCGAAGCCGGTGGTCTGCACATTATTGGTACCGAGCGCCACGAAAGCCGCCGTATCGATAACCAGTTGCGTGGCCGTGCCGGTCGCCAGGGCGACCCGGGGTCTTCCCGCTTCTTCCTGTCGATGGAAGACAGCCTGATGCGGATTTTCATGCCCGAGCGCATGAAAGGCATCATGCAGTCACTGGGCATGAAAGATGGTGAAGCCATTGAAGCGAAAATGGTCAGCAATGCCATCGAAAAGGCACAGCGCAAGGTTGAGAACCGCAACTTCGACATCCGCAAACAATTGCTGGAATACGACGATGTGGCTAACTCCCAGCGCCAGGTGGTGTATCAGCAACGCGACGACCTGATGGCAGCCGACAGCATCGAAGATGTGATCGACAATGTTCGCAGCGACATCGTCAATGACGAGATCAGCCAGTACATTCCGCCGCAAAGCCTGCCCGAACAATGGGATATTCCTGGCCTGGAAGCGGCTGTGCAGAAAGAGTTTGGTGTAAAACTGCCGATCCAGGAGTGGCTGGATGCAGACGACCACCTACATGAAGACAAACTGCGCGAGCGCATTCTGGAAGCCGCCGTTGCGCATTATAAAGAGAAAGAATCCGTCGCTGGCCCTCAGGCACTGCGCCAGTTCGAAAAGCAGGTAATGCTGCAGGTGCTCGACCAGCACTGGAAAGAGCACTTGTACAACATGGACCACCTGCGTCAGGGCATCCATTTGCGCGGTTATGCGCAGAAGAACCCCAAGCAGGAATACAAGCGCGAGTCGTTTGAATTGTTCCAGGCCATGCTCGAACAGGTTAAGGCCGACACCATCCGTATCCTGTCACACGTTCAGGTGCGTACGCCGGAAGAGTCAGCCGAAGAAGAACGCAAGCGCCGCGAAGCCGCCATGGCCCGAATGAACTTCGAACATAGCCAGGCAACACCGCTGGAAGATGCCGCCAAGGCGGAAGCCGGCGCCGGTTCTGCTCCGGAATCGCCAGCGCCCCAGGCCGCTCCTGCGCGCCAGGGCCCCAAGGTGGGTCGCAACGAACCGTGCCCCTGTGGCTCCGGCAAGAAGTACAAACACTGTCATGGCAAATTGAACTGAGGGTGCAGGGATGGCCGTTGGAAAACCCAATACAGACCCGTTGATTCCGATTGACGGGGTGTCTATCGGTGTTGGCTGTGCCGGCATCAAAAAGCCAAACCGTCAGGATCTGGTTGTGTTCCAGCTGGCTCCGGGCAGTTCCGTGGCCGGGGTGTTTACCACCAACGCCTTTTGCGCTGCGCCGGTCATTGTAGCCCGGGAGCACCTGAAGCAGGGTAATATTCGCTGTCTGGTGATCAACACCGGCAACGCCAATGCCGGTACTGGCCAGCAAGGGCTGGACGATGCCCATGAGACCTGTGCCCGCCTCGCAGCCCTGAAGCGTATAGAACCTGAACAGGTACTGCCGTTCTCGACGGGCGTTATTGGTGAATACCTGCCAATGCAGACCATCGCCCAGGCGTTGCCCAATGTGGTTGCGGCGATGAGCCCGAACCACTGGGCCGATGCGGCCAAGGGTATTCTGACGACAGACACTCGCCCCAAAGGCTGCTCGCGCCAGTTTGAATACCATGACGAAACCATTACCGTCACCGGCATTGCCAAGGGCTCGGGCATGATCAAACCCAACATGGCCACCATGCTAGGGTTTGTAGCCACCAACGCCAAGGTTGAGCACGCCATACTCCAGCAATTGGTGACCGCCGCAAACGATCGCAGTTTCAACCGCATCACCGTCGACGGCGACACCTCGACCAACGATGCCTGCATTCTGATTGCCACCGGCCAGACAGACGCTCCGGCCATTACCTCCACCGACAGCGATATGTACCGTCACTTGCTCAAGACCGTATCGGAAGTGATGCTGGAGCTGGCGCAGGCCGTTGTGCGGGATGGCGAAGGGGCGACCAAATTTGTCGAGATTGCCGTCGAAGGTGCTAAGACGACTGACGAAGCGCTGAGCGTTGCCTATACCATAGGCCACAGCCCACTGGTAAAAACGGCGCTTACCGCCTCTGACGCCAACTGGGGCCGCATTCTGGCCGCGGTGGGCCGTAGCGGAGTACCGGAACTTGATGTCGACCAGGTCGATATCTGGCTCGATGACGTCCAGATTGTTAGCAAGGGCGAGCGCGCACCGGGTTATACCGAAGCGGCGGGCAGTGCCGTGGTCGCGCAGGAAGAGATCACCATCCGTGTTCATCTGAACCGGGGTGAGGTAACCGACCGCATCTGGACGACCGACCTGTCACACGACTATGTCAGCATTAATGCGGACTATCGCAGTTAAGGAGCCTCAGTCTGTGTCTGCCGCCGACCGAAAAACTGTTCACGTTGCCGTAGGCTTGGTGGTACGCGATGGCCAGGTC
>DASSWT010000062.1:0-3430 GCA_035704555.1 Saccharospirillum sp.
CTTGCCAGACCCGGTTTTACCCTGCCCAATCACATCCCGCCCGGCCAGAATATCGGGCAGGCTGCTGGCTTGAATTGGCGTCATCTGGTGGTATTCGAGCGATGCCAGGTTGCTCAGCAGATCGGGGTTTAACGGCAGGGAAGAAAAATCAGTTTGGCTCACAATCAGGTCTCTTGGTCGGCTACCTTGAGTAGCCTGGGACAAATGGGCGCGCATTGTACGCTTTGTAACCAGCTTGCCCAAGAGGTATTGGGAAACTTCGGGTTGCTTCGGTAGGGTTTACTGTTGTGCCAGGGGTGCGTGCCAGCTACCGGGTAGGCCTATCCGGGGTCGTCGTGAATCCATCCATGGAGACTAGACCGCAACATCCCTGTTGCGGACTACCCCGGATAGACCTACCCGGCAGCCGGCACTTGGTTTGGTGCCAGACGCCACATCGAAAAATCAAAATTTGGAATTGCCTGCGCGGGTAATGGCTACTTTGCATAAGTAACCGTTGTACTGTGTCATTAGTCAGAAATTCGTGATAATCAACCGACCAAGAATCGAAGGGCTGTCGGGTGCATCTACTGGGGGCCGTTAGACCGCAGGGATGCGGTCTCCGAGCTTACAGGGAAGTATTTACAGCGTGCCTCCAGTAGGTGTACCCGATGGCCCGCCTGGCACAAAATGAAAGGTTGGTACTACAGTAAATTACCCTTCGAATTTCTGACTAATGACACAGACTCGTGCCACCAAACTAATGAGTCTTAGCCACCGCAGCATCCTGCATTAAACGCAGGTCACGGTAGTTGCGCAGGCCGCCGTACATCATGGTTTGGAATTTTTGGGCGGTGAGTTCGGTTTTTTCTTTGTAGTCGTTGATGTCGTAATTGCGGACTACATCGGTTTCCGGGGCGCTGCCGGGTTGGCCGGTGCGTAGCACAAGGCGGGTGAGGTGGTTGCCGACTTCTTCGCGAATGGCTTTGACCAGGTCGAGACCGGCACGGTCGGTTTCCATTACTACATCGATGATGGCCATGGCGAGTTCTTCGCCCAGCTCATGGGCGATGGCCAGGGCTTCCTGGGCGCTAGAGGCGGTGTGGACAATCAGAGGGCGGTCTTCGAAGGTGAAGCGGCGCAGGGCCAGGCGGGTTACCGCGTGGACTTCAGGCTCGTCATCGACGACAAGTACTTGCCAGCCAGCAGCGGGGGGCTCCTCACCGTTCCTGGTTTTTTCATCTAGCCAATTCATCGATGCCATTGAAGCCTCGCCTATGTAATGCCCCGGGACTGCGTTCCAGTCAGGCAGGGACTGCCATCCTTAGTCGTTACGATAAAGATAGTTCTTTTTTTAGCCAATGCAAAGGCAATTTGACGATATTTTGGTTTATTTCTGGGGGAAAATACGGGCTCCTGGAGCCCGTGGATCACTCTTAGCGCTGGAAGGGATAGATGGAGCCAACGCCGGTCAGCCGGGTCAGTTCGTCGAGCGCTGTTCGGCTTTCGATCAGCAGTTTCGGGTCGGCCAAATCGGCCTGGCTTAAGCGGTCGCGATAGTGTGCGTCGACCCAATCGTTGAGTGAGTTGAAAAGGGTATCGGTGAGGATGATGCCCTGATGCATGGCCTCGTATTCAGTCTGGGTCAGTGCGACGCGCAAACGCAGGCAGGCGGGGCCGCCACCGTTTTGCATCGATTGTTTCAAATCGAACACTTCCACCCGATTGATCGGGTTGCTGGTGTCGGCCATCAGCTGGTCCAAAAAGTCGGCGACCGGGCCGGTTTCGCGGCATTCGCCGGGTACCACCAGCATCATGCTGTCGTCGGTGAGGCTCAGCAGTTGGCTGTTGAACAGGTAAGAGCGTACGGCGTCCTCAATGGAAACCTCAGCCGTCGGAACTTTGACGGCAATCAGTTTGACGTCGCCCAGCTTGCGCTGCAGTTCGCCTAGCACGGCTTCGGTATCGGCGAAGGCTTCCTCATGGTAGAAGAGCACGTTGCGGTTGCCGACGGCGATGACGTCGTTGTGAAACACACCGGCGTCGATGGTCTCGGGCTTTTGCAGGGCGAAGACCGCCTGGTCTTCACCCAGGCCATGCAGACGGGCGACCGCCTGGCTGGCTTCGAGCGTCTGGCGCGCGGGGAACCGTTTTGGCCGGGGGGCGTTCTGGTTGAACGCTTCCTGGCCGTAGACGAACAACTCGACTCCGGCGCTGTCGTACTGGCCGCAGAACCGGGTGTGGTTGGCGGCGCCTTCGTCGCCGAAGAAGCTGACGGCGGGCAGTGCATTGTGATGCGCAAAGTAGCGTTCATCCCGAAAGATCGATTTCAGCATCCGCGTGGTCGTCGGGTGCTCGATCGAGCGGTGAAACTTGGCGTTCAGGTTGGCGGCAGTGAAATGCACCCGGCCATCGGCGGTGTCGGCGCTGGGCGATACCGTACCGGCGTTGGCGGTCCACATGCAGGAGGCGGAGCTGACTGCGCTTAATATCGCCGGGCTCTGTTTGGCGACTTTCTCCAGCACCTGGGCATCCGTTCCGCTGAAACCCAGTTCACGCAAGGCCCAAATGGCCGGGCGTTCGTGCGGCAGCAGAATACCCTGGCGCAGGCCGAGGTCCGACAGGGCCTTCATTTTGCGCAGGCCCTGCTTGGCGGCTTCCCTCGGGTTCGATGCTTCGCTCTCATTGCTCAGCGAAGCGATGTTGCCGTAGGAAAGGCCCGCGTAGTTGTGCGTCGGCCCAACCAGGCCGTCGAGGTTCATTTCAAAGGCGGTCATAGGTTCATACCCGGTGCGGTGGTTTCGGGTTTGGTCAGTGTCGGGCTTTCCATTGAGGCGACCGGATAGGCGCAGTAATCTGCCGCGTAATAGGCAGAGGCGCGGTGGTTACCACTGGCACCGACACCACCGAAGGGTGCGCCGCTGCTGGCGCCGGTAATCGGCTTGTTCCAGTTGACGATGCCGGCGCGAATCTCGTCGATGAACTGCTCGTAACGGGCGCGATCATTCGACAGCAAGCCAGCCGACAGGCCATAGCGGGTGTTGTTGGCCCCGGCAATGGCGTCGTCGAAGCTGTCGTAGCGGTAAATGCTCAGCAGCGGGCCGAAGTATTCTTCATCCGGCACGTCTTTGGCGTCGGTCAGGTCAACAATGCCCGGTGTCAGCAGGGCCGTACCTGCTTCATGGCGCGTCATTTCCAGCAGGCTGCGACCGCCCTTGCTGATCAGCATTTTCTGTGCGTCCAGCAAGGCATCGGCGGCGGGCAGAGATACAACTGAACCCATGTAAGGCTGGTCGTCGGCATCCCAGTGGCCGACCTTGAGGTTACGCGCGGCTTCGATCAGACGGGCGAGGAACGCATCGCCCTGTTCGCCCTTGGCGATAAAGACGCGCCGTGCGCAGGTGCAGCGTTGACCGGCTGAAATGAACGCACTGGTAATCACATGGTGCAG
>DASSWT010000064.1:0-2351 GCA_035704555.1 Saccharospirillum sp.
AAAACCCAGGAATTGCTGGCGCTGATTAGACAATAGAGCGGAAAGACGGAAAACATGGAAAGACGTGAAACAGAAAGGGACGCGGAACACGAAGAGACGCGAAACATAAAGGGACGCAGGACATGAAGGGACGGGAAACCGACCTTACGTCATTCAGTGTTTTGCGTCTTTCCGTGTTCAGCGTCTTTTAATGTCCTACGTCTTTAACTGTCTCGCGTCTTTTATGGTTAAATATTGCCTGAAAACGTTTTCAGTGTTATTTTTTCCCGGAAATACTTCTTTTTAAAAACACGCAATGGAGTTTGCTATGACCGTTTTGGTGACCGGCGGTGCCGGGTACATTGGCAGCCACACCTGCATCGAGCTGATTCAGGCCGGGCACACCGTACTGGTGCTCGATAATCTGGTAAACAGCTCGGCTGAATCGCTGCGCCGGGTTGAAGCCATTGTGCAGCAGCCTGTCGATTTTGTGGAAGGCGATATCCGCGATACCGAGTTGCTCGATCGGGTGTTCAGCGAACACGATATTGATTCGGTGGTGCATTTCGCTGGCCTGAAAGCAGTGGGCGAGAGCACCGAAAAACCGCTCGATTACTACGACAACAACGTTTACGGCACCCTGTGCCTGCTTCAGGTGATGAAACGCCACGGCTGCAAGAACCTGGTGTTCAGCTCATCGGCCACCGTCTATGGCGACCCGCATACGGTGCCGATTCAGGAGCATTTTCCGCTCAGCGCCACCAACCCCTACGGCCGCTCCAAGCTGATGATCGAAGACATACTGCGCGATCTGAATGCATCGGATTCTGAGTGGCAGGTGGCTCTGTTGCGTTACTTTAACCCGGTCGGGGCGCATAAAAGCGGCACCATTGGCGAAGACCCGAACGGCATTCCCAACAACCTGATGCCCTTTATCACCCAGGTGGCCATTGGCAAACGCGAAGCGCTCTCGGTGTTCGGCAGCGACTACGACACGCCCGATGGCACCGGCGTACGCGATTACATTCACGTGGTCGACCTGGCCAAGGGCCATGTGAAAGCCATCGAAAAACTCAACAGCAACCCGGGCTGTGTGGCCTACAACCTCGGCACCGGGGTGGGTTACAGCGTGCTGGATATGGTGAAGGCGCTGGAAAAAGCCTCGGGCAACAAAGTGCCCTACAAGCTGGTCGACCGTCGCCCCGGCGACATCGCTTGCTGCTATGCCGACCCGACTTATGCGGAACAGGAGCTCGGCTGGCGCGCGGAACTGGGCCTGGAAGACATGATGGCTGATTCCTGGCGCTGGCAAAGCCAGAATCCGGATGGTTATAAGCGGTAGTGAAAGAGTACGTTAATTTCGACCCGCTGGCGGAGCGGTTTTCAAAGAACATTTACGGCAGTTTAAAGGGCCGCATTCGCCAGACTCTGCTGGAAACCCTCTATCCGAAGTATGTACCAGAGCTGGCCCGGCCGGGCCTGAGTGTTCTGGACGCCGGCGGTGGCCTGGGGCAGATGACGCAATGGCTGCTGGGTATGGGTCACCGGGTCGAGTATTTTGATGTGGCCGGTGATTTGGTGGCCCAGGTTGAGCAGGACTCAGCGGCATCGATTGCCAGTGGCCGGTGCCGGGTAAGCCAGGCCTCGGTGTTCGACTTCGATTCCGGGCCAGACCGTGATCTGGTCATCGTACACGCCGTGCTGGAATGGCTGGAACATCCCCGGGCCGCGCTGGACCGTGCCATGAGCTGGGTCGCGCCGGGCGGTGTGATCGGGGTGATGGTGTACAACCGCCATATGCTCGAACTGCGCAACCTGATGCGCGGCACGCTGGAGAAAGTCAAAACCGGTCAGCTGCAAGGCCTGGCCGGTGGCCTCACCCCGATAACGCCCCTAAGCCCCGAACCTGTGCGCCAGCAATTGGTTGATAGCGGGTTCGAAATTCTGACCCAGGCGGGCATTCGTACCTTTACCGATTTAACCGAACCCACGGTACTTTCCTGGTATTCCGATGAAGACATCATCGAGATGGAGCAACGCCTGTGCGAACAGGCGCCGTATCGGGATTTGGGGCGGTATGTGCTGTTGCTGGCCAGGAAAAGATTGACGGCTGCGCCGCCCCCCTCTCTCTAACTCTCTCCCCCCGAGGGTGGAGAGAGGACTGGTAGTGACTCCCTCTCCCGTCCCACGGGAGAGGGCTGAGGAGAGGGTACGCTTCTCTCTTTTTCTCAAGCGATGTTAACCACTTTGTGCGACTGCAATGTCAGCCGCCACTCCGGGTGTGCCCGGCAGTAGGCGATGGCGGCTTGGGTGCTGGTTTCCCGGGCCGGGTGTAGGGTCTCGGCGTCGAAGGGGTTTAGCGGGCTCAGGTA
>DASSWT010000070.1:0-9441 GCA_035704555.1 Saccharospirillum sp.
GACTGAGCGCCAATTTCCGACTGGACCTGCCCCAGTGATGAGGTCGCCTCAACCAGCCGACCGGAGACATCACGGGTTTGCGCCATCACACTGTTCATCTGCTCGCCAGCTTGCTCAAGGCTGGCTTTTTGCTCACTGACCGCAGCCTCGGCCGACCGTGCATCGGCCACAGCGCTCAATGTGATTCGCTGCATGTAAGACTGCCCGACCCAGATCATGATCACCGGTAACAGGTAGCCCACTACTATATCCCGATTGAGATCAGCCCCCGTTAACGGCGGTTCCGGAAAGTCATGCCCGGTCAGTTTGAGGCGAACAAATACCACTGCCATCAACAACATCGCCACCGACCAGACTGAACCCCACAGCGGATTGGTCATCATATAAGCCAGTACGATCAGCGTGACCATCCACAGCAAATACTGCGAATCAATACCTCCGAACATATAAGCCGAATACAGCGCATGGACTGCCATGCCCAGAATGGCGAGGTTACCCCCGAGCACCACCGAATAGCCCTGGCGCACCAGGAACGGCACCGGCAACACCAGCGCCATCAGAATCAGCGCGGTTAGTTGCAACTCACCCACACCAAAGGCACGCCACTTCACCAGCGAGTAAACACCCACCAGCAACGCCAGCAGGCAAAACACCACCACCGCCTTCTCTCGAACCTGATCACCCTCAGTATCGGGCAAGAACCAATTCAACATTGAACCACCTCAGCAACTTTGCCAGCAGTATGACTGCTGTCAGTGTTAGAACTTTAGACTCAGATGGTCAGTTTGTCCGTTGAGTCACCAATGCGTGGCTAGCCGATGGTTTAGTGCTTTACTTAATCGTTTAAGAACATTATCGTCCGCTTCCTGTTAACGCCCCACAGAGACCGCGCATGAAAAATCAGGTTCAGTTAATCACCTATGTTGACCGTTTGGGTGGCAGCGGCCTCCAGGCCCTGCACCGGTTGCTGACAACCGCACTGGAGGGCGTGTTTGGCGGTGTGCACCTGTTGCCGTTCTATACCCCCATCGACGGTTCCGACGCCGGTTTCGACCCGGACGATCACCTCACCGTCGACCCGCGGCTGGGTGACTGGGGCGATGTGCTGCAACTGAGCCAGAATACCGATGTCATGGCCGACCTGATCGTCAACCATGTCTCCAGCCGGTCACCGCAGTTCGCCGATGTCGTTGCCCGGGGCAACGAGAGCCCCTGGTACCCGCTGTTTCTGACCTACCAGAGCGTCTTCCCCGATGGCGCCCGTGAGGAAGAGATCACCGCGATCTACCGGCCACGGCCAAGTCTGCCGTGGACGCCCTATACTCTGGGTGACACCAAACATCTGATGTGGACCACGTTCACGCCGCAACAACTGGACATCAACGTTGAAACAGACGTCGGCAAGGCGTATCTGGACAGCATTCTTGACCGCTTTGAACAGTCCGGCGTGTCGATGATTCGGCTGGATGCGGCAGGTTACGCGATCAAACGCCCCGGCACCCGCTGCTTTATGTTGCCTGAGACTTATACCTTTATTCAGCAATTGTCGGACAACGCCGCTGCGCGCGGCATCGAAACCCTGGTCGAGATTCACAGCCATTACCAGACCCAGATCAACATTGCCAACCGGGTGGGCCGCGTTTACGACTTCGCTTTGCCCCCACTGATTCTGCACCTGCTGTATACCGGCGACGCCAAGCCACTGGCAAACTGGCTCGAACAGTCACCGCGCAACTGCATCACGGTTTTGGATACACACGATGGCATCGGCGTGCTGGATGTCGGGGCTGATGGCGACAAGCCGGGCTTGCTGGAGCCGGAAGCCATTGACCAGTTGGTGGAAACCATTCATCAGCGTTCAAACGACCAGAGCCGCCTGGCGACGGGTGCCGCCGCCTCGAACCTCGATCTGTATCAAGTCAATTGCACCTATTACGCCGCCCTTGGTGAGCGTGACAACGAATACCTGATCGCCCGGGCACTGCAGTTCTTCGCCCCTGGTGTACCACAGGTTTACTACACCGGTTTGCTGGCTGGCGGCAACGACATGGCGCTGCTGACCAAAACCGGGGTGGGACGTGACATCAACCGGGCCTACTACAGCGCGGCAGAGATCGACGAGGCCCTGGAGCGCCCTGTCGTACAACAACTGATCGGGCTGATCCGCCTGCGCAACGAGCACCCGGCGTTCGAGGGCACCTTTACACTGGATCATAGCGACGACCAGTTGAAACTGAAGTGGAAGAACGGCAACGCCAGCCTGAGCCTTAATGTCGACTGCCTCGCCTGCGAAGCCCGCATCACGGACCAGGCCGGGGAAACCTTGTTTGTTCTGTAGAGATGATACGGGTCAAGACAGTCGGGTTCAGGCGGTGTTAATTTCCATCGGGCTAGACTGGAAAAGTACCAAAGCAATACTACCCTGTATCGATTAAGACGTTAAGTAGTAGTTAAGTCTGCTGGTCATAAGAAATTGTTCTAAAAAAGCAGATGACAACGCGTCTTAAACGATTAAGCTAACAGAGTGCTTAAGAAGCCCAATGCCGGTTTCGACTCGCATTGACCGATTTAAACATTCATTCAAGCAACAACTGGCGCAGTTCAGTAACCGCTGAGCCCGTCAAAATCAATAAAAAGTACGTACCAAACCAATAATAAAACAGCACGAAAGGGCAAAATAATGAAAACCTCCTTAGTAAAAAAATCACTCGTCGTCGCAGTATCCGCTGCCATGTCCGCTGGTGTTGCCGCTGAAGTAAACCCGACCAAGGGAAGCGGTGACTACAACTGGGAAAGCCTGGCTCCGTTTGAAGACATGGACCTTTCCGGACAGGTAGTCACCGTTGCCGGCCCATGGCTGGCGCCGGAAAACGCCATTTTTGAAGGCATTGTCAGTCACTTTGAAGACGCTACCGGCGCTGAAGTGCGGTATTCCGGCTCAGACAGTTTTGAGCAGCAGATCGTCATCGACCTGCAAGCCGGCTCAGCACCTAACCTGGCCATTTTCCCGCAGCCGGGTCTGGCGAAAGACATGGCCAGCCGTGGTCTGTTGCAGCCTCTGGACGATGACATTCGTGAAAACGTTCTGGAAAATTACGCCGCTGGCCAGTCATGGGTGGACCTGAGCACCTATCCGAATGAAAACGGAGAAGAAGATTTCTTCGGTGTGTTCTTCCGTGTCGACCTGAAGAGCCTGGTCTGGTATTCCCCGGACAACTTCGCCGATTATGGCTATGAAGTTCCGGAATCTATGGAAGAACTGATCGCCCTGTCCGACAAAATGGTCGAAGATGGCCAGACACCCTGGTGTATTGGTCTGGGTTCCGGTGCTGCCACCGGCTGGCCTGCAACCGACTGGGTTGAAGACATCATGCTGCGTTTGTATGAGCCTTCTGTCTATGACGGCTGGGTCGACAACAGCATCCCGTTCGACGATCCGCGCGTCGTGAAAGCCATTGAAACCTTCGGCCAGTTTGCCAAGAATCCTGAATACGTTCAGGGCGGCGTTGCTGCTGTTGGTACCACTGACTTCCGCGACAGCCCAAATGGCCTGTTCAGCATTCCTCCCGGCTGCTTCATGCACCGTCAGGCGAGCTTTATTCCTGCGTTCTTCCCGGAAGGCACAGTGGTTGGCGAAGACATCGACTTCTTCTACTTCCCGGCTTACGCCGAGAAAGATCTGGGTAAGCCAGTGTTGGGGGCAGGTACTGTGGTAACCATGCCAGAAGAGAATGAAGCAGCAGAGGCCCTGTTGGAATACCTGACCACACCGCTGGCGCATGAGATCTGGATGGCCAACGGTGGCTTCCTGACACCGCACAACAACGTCGACAACGATCTGTACGCCAACGACACGCTGCGTCGTCAGGGCGAGATCCTGCAGAACGCCACTACCTTCCGTTTCGACGGATCTGACCTGATGCCGGGTGCGATCGGCGCCGGTGCCTTCTGGACTGGCATGGTCGACTACGTCGGCGGTGATTCTGCAGAGAACGTTGCAGAAGATATCCAGGACGCCTGGGATGCTGCCCGGTAAGTAATCGGGAACTGCACTAAGGACAACGCGCCCCGTTCCAGGGGCGCGTTTATTACCGGTCTAGGTCAGGAGTATCCCCCGTGATTTCCCAAATCATTTACGCAACCTTTGTCATTGCCTTGGCAATCGGTCTTAGCGCTCTCTTTTTTGTTGGTTCTAACTTTGTACTGGATCGTTTTCTATCCAGTGACTCCCTGTCGTCCGATGCGGACCGGCAGCGGCGCGATAAAGTACGTGAAGGCATACGCCCCTGGATATTCGTTGGCCCTGCTGTTCTAGTGCTGGTTGTTTACCTGGTTTACCCCGTTTTTGCATCACTGATCTATTCAATGCAAGACCGCACCGCAGACGGTTTTGTCGGCTTTGCCAACTACGCATGGGCGTTCAGCGACGACGGTTTTCAAATCGCCATTCGCAACAATATTCTCTGGTTAATCATCGTGCCAACAATGTCCACCGCGTTCGGACTCGTAATCGCGTACATGACTGACCGACTGTGGTGGGGCCAGGTGGCCCGTACCCTGGTGTTTCTTCCGATGGCCATTTCGTTCGTGGGTGCATCGGTTATCTGGAAATTCATATACAACTACGATGGAACAGGCGAAGAAATTGGCTTGTTGAATGCCATTGTTGTAGCTCTTGGAGGGGAGGCCCGCGCATGGATCGCCCTTGAGCCCTGGAACAACCTGTTCCTAATGGTGATCCTGATCTGGATACAGACCGGCTTTGCCATGGTGATTCTCGGAGCGGCTATTAGGGGTGTACCGGAAGACACTCTGGAAGCCTCCATCATGGAAGGTGCCAATAATTTTCAGATCTTCTTCAAGATCGTGATTCCGCAAATATTCGGCACCATTGTCGTGGTCTGGACCACCATCACCATTCTGGTGCTGAAAATCTTCGACATCGTATTTGCCATGACCAACGGTCAGTGGGAAACACAGGTGCTGGCAAACTTCATGTATGACCAATTATTCCGTTCCGGTGATATCGGACGCGGCAGTGCGGTCGCCATTGTCATTATGCTCGCGGTTACGCCGGTGATGATCTACAACATCCGCCGCGCCCGCATGGAAAACCAATAAGGAGGCCAATATGCAAACAGCACACAAAATGCCTTTGGCCGCCCTTGCCAAACATGCAACCGTACTCCTGCTGGTCATTTTATGGACCGTACCGACGCTAGGCCTGCTGGTAAGCTCGGTACGCGACAAAGACTCACTGGCAACGTCGGGTTGGTGGACAGCACTGGCCCCAGCCGAACGTAATGAAGTTTACCGAACACCAACGGCAGAAACGCAAACACAGACCGGTGATGTTTTCGTGATAGACGGGCGGATATTCGAGGAAGGTGAGCGGTCCCTGGATACCTGGAGCTTGAGCCCTATGGACCTCACCGCCTACCAGGCGGGCGAGACAGCCACCCTGGACAACGGTACGCGAATGACGCTGACCGAAGATGGCCAGTTCCGCTGGGAGTCTGACGAGGCGTTCGAACTCAGTCGCGGTGAACGGGTCTTTTACGTCGCTACGGTTCCGCCCGAGTTCACCTTGAACAACTACCGGGAAGTACTGACGTCTGAAGGTGTGGGCCGTGCCTTTATCAACACTCTGACGGTAACGCTGCCGGCTACCTTCATTCCGATTCTGATCGCCGCCTTTGCCGCTTACGCCCTGGCTTGGATGAATTTTCCCGGCCGGCTGTGGATTCTTGCCGGCATCGTGGGCCTCTTGGTCGTACCGCTGCAGATTTCGCTGATCCCGGTTCTGAGAATGTACACCGGTCTGTCCGGCATTTTCGGTTGGGAGGCAAAATCCTATGGCGGGGTATGGCTGGCGCATACCGGCTTCGGGTTACCGCTGGCGGTTTACCTGCTGCGTAATTACATGGCCGGTTTACCCAAAGAAGTTATGGAATCGGCCCGCATGGATGGCGCCAGTCACTTTCAGGTGTTCCGTACCATCGTGTTACCGCTGTCGATACCGGCGCTGGCCTCCTTTGCCATTTTCCAGTTCCTCTGGGTCTGGAACGACCTGCTGGTGGCTCTGGTATTCCTGGGGCAGGGTGAAGGCAAAACCGTGATGACCGCACAGCTGGTTGAACTGCTCGGCTCGCGCGGCGATAACTGGGAAATCCTGACCAGTGGCGCCTTCATTACCATGCTGGTACCGCTGATCGTTTTCGTTTCAATGCAACGTTACTTTGTCCGTGGCCTGCTGGCTGGCTCGGTCAAATAGAGGAGTAAAGTCTTGTCGAATACTGAACTGAACTGGTGGCGCGGTGGTGTAATCTATCAGATTTATCCGCGCAGCTATTTCGACAGCAACGGCGATGGTATCGGTGATATTCCCGGCATCATTTCCAAGCTCGATTACATCGCGCAGCTGAATGTCGATGCCATCTGGCTGTCACCCTTCTTCACCTCTCCGATGAAGGACTTTGGCTACGACGTTTCAGATTACCGCAACGTCGACCCCATGTTCGGTTCATTGCACGACTTCAAGCACCTGATCGAAGAAGCGCATCACCGTGGTTTGAAAGTGCTGATCGATCAGGTGTACAGCCACACCTCGGACCAGCATGAATGGTTCCAGGACAGCCGGGAAGATCGCACCAACGATAAAGCCGACTGGTATGTGTGGGCCGATGCTAAAGCAGACGGCACACCGCCCAATAACTGGTTGTCGCTGTTCGGCGGGTCTGCCTGGCAATGGGATTCTCGTCGTGGCCAATATTTCATGCACAACTTTCTGGCCAGCCAACCAGACTTGAATTTCCACAACCGGGAAGTCCAGGATGCCATTCTGGATACTGCCCGTTTCTGGCTCGACCTGGGTGTAGACGGATTCCGCCTGGACGTTGTGAACATGTACTTTCACGATGCCAGCCTGGCTGACAATACTCTGGCCGACACCCCGGAAAAAGTGTTTGTGGGTGTCGACCCGAAAAACCCGTTCTGTCGCCAGCACCACGTCAATCAGATGTGCCGCGACGACAACCTGCCGTTTTTACAGCGTCTGCGCAGTGTCATGAACGACTACCCGGGCACCACCACCGTCGGTGAAATTGGTGCACCCGAGGGCATGAAGTACATGGCCCAATACACCTCGGGCGGTGACAAGCTGCACATGGCGTACACCTTCGAATTGCTCAACGATGCGCACGACCCGGATTACATTCGCAAGACCATTCAGAAAGTCGAAGACAATCTGGGGGACGGCTGGCCCTGTTTTGCACTGAGCAATCACGATGTGGTTCGCAGTGCGACCCGCTGGGGGCAGGATGCAAAAGACCCGGCCGGCTTTGTGCGAACGGCGCTGAGTCTGCTGGCAACGTTGCGAGGCAGCCCCTGTTTATATCAGGGTGAGGAACTGGGCTTGCCTGAAGCCGATGTCGGTTTCGAGCAACTGCAAGATCCGTTTGGCATTGAGTTCTGGCCGGAATTCAAAGGGCGCGACGGCTGTCGTACCCCCATGCCATGGATCAACGAAGCCATGGGCGGCTTCACCAGTGGAGGCCACAGCTGGTTGCCGGTCGAGCCGATTCATCGCCAACTGGCCGTGTCTGAACAAACCAAGGTGGACGATTCAACGCTGAATTTTACCCGTCGGATTTTTGCCTGGCGCAAGGAGCACCCAGCGTTGAAAAACGGCGATTTCGAATGGCTGGAAAGTCATGACGACTTGCTGTTGTTCCGTCGCCGTAATGCACAGGAATCAATTGTCGTGGCCATCAATATGACCGCGAACGCCTTGCCTGTCTCTGCCGAAGGCCAGGCTATTTCCGTACCCGGTTTTCCACAATCGGGCGACCAGAAAGTCGCTGCCTACAGTGTAGCGGCCTGGGTACAGTAAGCAGGCAATTGACGCCGGCTATCAGCGGAGCTGGAATTCAGCATCCCAACTGATGGCTGGCCATCCAACGGGCAGGCAGTTAAACTCGCCTGCCCCACTTTTACACGACGATGCGTGTTAGCAGCATAAGGTTCAGCCTAGAAGACCAACCACTGACGGTCACAACCAACAATAAAAACGGCAGGTAAAAACCAGAGTGAGCAAGCCCGCACCTCCCAGCAGCGCATCGCGACGGATGACGTTAAAGGCGGTTGCCCGTGAGTTGAATGTTTCCACGGCCACCATTTCCAATGCCTTTAACCGACCCGATCAATTGTCCGCCAACCTGCGTGATCATATCCTGCTTGAATGCAAGCGGCTGGGCTATCACGGACCCAATGCAGCGGCGCGCAGCCTGCGCACCGGCGCCACCGGTATTGTTGGCGTAATGCTGGCCGAGCGCTTGTCTTACAATTTTCGCGACAGCTGTGCGACTGAGTTTCTGCAGGGCGTGTCCGAAGTACTCGACGACGCGCGCACCAATTTATTGTTAATGCCCGGGCGCGATGAGTTCTATCACGAACAGTCGATGGAATCGATTCCGGATCGCTACATTGTTTATGGCCCACCGCGTGATTTGAGTGTGCTGGATCGACTGGTGCGCCAACACAAACCCGTGGTCACAGTCGATTTCACGCTCGAAAATCACCTGTCGCTGAACGTCGATAACTACGGCGGCGCCAGGCAAGCCGCCGACCATGTGTTCAGCCAAACCAAGGGAGACGTTGTCGTCATAGGATTACGCCTGACGTTATCCGACGATGTGGGGCGCATCGACAGCAGCGAACTGTTCGATGCAAAGATGTCGATCTCACGCCAGCGCCTGGAAGCCTACCGGGACTCCGCCCTGGCACACAACTACACCATCGGCGACGACCGGGTCTGGAACACCCACGAAAGCACCTGGGCCGATGGCGTCAAAGCCGCCCGCGAAGCTCTGGCGATGAACCCCCGACCCACGGCCATGCTGTGCATGTCGGACCAGTTGGCACTGGCTGCGTTAAGTGTCGCCCGTGACATGGGCTTAAGCGTGCCCGAAGATGTACGCATCGTCGGCTTCGACGACATTCCCGAAGCCCGCCAAATGCACCCCACCATCACCACCGTCTACCAACCCAGTATCGAAAAAGGCCGCCTGGCCGCCATGATGGTATTAAACCCGGAGCGCTATGAAAGCCGGGTATTACCAACTCACCTGCAAGTTCGCGAGACGGGGTAAGATTAATCGCAGGCCTGTCCTGTAAGAGGCCAGTCCTCTGGGCGACAGGGAGAATAACTAGCCTGTGGTTCGTATCACCGGCTTGGATACTACCCGTCGCCCAGAGGACTGGCCTCCTACGAAAACCGATCTCCTCGTTTAGATTTAACCAGCCAAACTCAACGCGATGGTTGCCGTTCCCAGAAACGCGAAGAAGCCGACGACATCGGTTACCGTGGTCAACACAACTGAGCCGGCAATGGCCGGGTCGATTTTCATGCGCGACAGTACCCAGGGTACGATCACGCCCGCC
>DASSWT010000086.1:0-7628 GCA_035704555.1 Saccharospirillum sp.
CCACCAATGCCGAAAATGGCGACGGTTGATCCTTCCTCGACCTTGGCCGTGTTCATTACCGCGCCAATGCCCGTGGTCACGCCACAGCCGAGCAAGCACACTTCTTCCAGCGACGCTTCCGGGTTCACCTTGGCCAGTGAAATTTCCGGCAGCACGGTGTATTCGGAGAACGTAGAGCACCCCATGTAATGGAAAATCGGCTTGCCGTCTTTGTAAAAGCGGCTGGTGCCGTCTGGCATCAGGCCCTTGCCCTGGGTCGCGCGGATTTTCTGGCACAGGTTGGTCTTGCCCGAGAGACAGAATTTGCACTCGCCGCATTCGGGCGTGTACAGCGGAATAACGTGATCGCCGACCTTGACGCTGGTCACGCCTTCACCGACCTGCTCAACAATGCCACCGCCTTCATGGCCGAGAATAGCCGGGAAGTTACCCTCGGGGTCGTCGCCCGAGAGGGTAAAGGCATCGGTATGGCAAACGCCGGTCGCGACGATGCGCACCAGCACTTCGCCTGCCTTGGGTGGCATCACATCAATTTCTTCAATGCTCAGCGGCTGGCCGGGGCCCCAGGCAATGGCGGCTTTGGATTTGATCATGGTCGAACCTCGTTGGTCAGATTAAGTTGGAACAGTAAAGTCGATTGTATTAGGGTTCGCCAGGTTAATAATGGGGTTCATGAGTAAATCATTTTTACCATATTGCAATAATAGAGTGAGAGAAAAACCGATGGCGCGTTGGGATGGCATTGAAGAGTGTGTAGCAGTCGCCGAGACCCGCAGTTTTACCCGGGCCGCCGAGCGACTGGGCAGTTCGGTCGCCAACATCAGCCGTCAGATCAGCCGGCTGGAAGACCGGTTGGATGTTCAGTTGTTTCAGCGCACTACACGCTCGGTCACTCTGACCGACGATGGCCGGATCTACTACAACCACTGCCGCGCCTTGCTCGATGGCTTGGTCGAGGCTGAACAGGCCATCGGTGAACGGCTTTCCGAACCAACCGGGCGGTTGCGGATCACCGCGCCGTTGTCTTATGGCGAGCGCTACATAGCCCCGCTGATCGCTGAGTTTACGATGCATCACCCGCGCCTCGAAATAGACCTGCAACTGACCAACCAGCGCCTCGATCTGATTGAATCCGGCATCGACATGGCCATTCGGGTTGGCGTGCTGGAAGACGAACGCCTTGTCGCCCGGCCACTGGCGCACAGAGCCCAGTTCGTCTGCGCCTCACCGCAGTATCTGGCCCGGTTCGGGCAGCCACATACCCTGGCCGAGCTGAAAAACCACTCCTGTTTGCTGGGTACACTGGACCACTGGCGTTTTACCGACCAGGGTGAAAGGCGGGATATTCGCGTTACTGGCAGGCTTCGATGCAACAGCGGGCCGGCATTGCGTGATGCGGCTCTGAAAGGACTGGGGATTGTTCAATTGCCGGACTATTACGTAAGAGAGGACATTCAAGCAGGGCACCTGGTGACTGTGCTGGATGCGTTTGCACCGGCGGAAGAGGGCGTCTGGGCGTTGTATCCACCGAATCGGCATTTGTCTCCTAAGGTTCGGGCTTGTATTGAGTGGTTGGGGCGGGGGCTATTGGCTGGTTGAAAGTAGCCAGCGGCAATCGTTCGCGCCACTGCACACAACAGTCCTCTCTCCACCTCCGGGGGAGAGAGCTAGAGAGAGGGGGAGGCGTAGCCGTTAGTTGTGTGGTTTCGATTGGAGTGCGTAGAAAACCAGAATAGTTTCCCTCTCCCCGACCCTCTCCCGCAGGACGGGAGAGGGAGCAGTGTGCTGGTTGAATATTACCCGTGCCAGTAGCTCGTGACGCTGCACATTCCAGTCCTCTCTCCACCTCCGGGGGAGAGAGTTAGAGAGAGGGGGCGGCGCAGCCGTTACGCTATCGGGTGAGCCCAAAGATCATATTCATCGGCATCTTCGACATGAACCCAGAGGCGGTCACCGGGTTTCAGCTGGGTCTGGTTGTCGAGAAAGACCTGGCCGTCGATGTCGGGTGCGTCGGCCTTGGAGCGGGCTACGGCACCCTCGGCTACTACTTCATCGACGATGACTTCGATATCGGTGCCGACCTTGGCTTGCAGGCGGGCCGTGCTGATGCGCTGTTGCACTTCCATAAAGCGGTCGTAGCGTTCCTGCTTGACGGCTTCGTCAACGTGATTGGGCAGGGCGGCTGAGGCTGCGCCATCAACGTTGGAGTATTGGAAAGCGCCGACGCGGTCGAGCTGGGCTTCTTCCAGAAAATCGAGCAGCATCTGAAAATCAGCCTCGGTTTCACCCGGGAAGCCGACAATAAAGGTCGAGCGCAGGGTGATGTCGGGGCAGATTTCCCGCCATTTGTGGATGCGGTTCAACACCTTTTCGGCGTGGGCAGGGCGTTTCATTGCCTTGAGTACGGTAGGACTCGCGTGCTGAAAGGGGATGTCCAAATACGGCAGAATGCGGTTTTCAGCCATCAGCGGAATAATGTCGTCAACGTGCGGGTAGGGGTAGACGTAGTGCAACCGCACCCAGGCATCCAGCTGGCCCAGCTCTTCACAGAGTTCTTTCATCCGGGTTTTCACCGGCTTGCCGTTCCAGAAATCGGTGCGGTATTTCATATCGACACCGTAGGCGCTGGTGTCCTGTGAGATCACCAGCAGCTCTTTGGTGCCGTTTTTGACCAGGCGCTCAGCTTCGCTCAGCACCTGCCCGACCGGGCGGCTGACCAGATCACCCCGGAACGATGGAATAATGCAGAAGGTACAGCGATGGTTGCAGCCTTCGGAAATCTTCAAATAGGCGTAGTGCTTCGGCGTCAGTTTGACCCCGGTATCCGGTACCAGCGAGATAAAGGGGTCGTGACGCGGCGGCACCACATCATGCACCTGACGCACCACTTCCTCGTAGGCATGGGGCCCGGTAACGGCCAGTACGTTCGGGTGGACTTCCCGAATGTCGTTTTCCTTGGCACCCAGACAGCCGGTGACCAGCACCTTGCCATTTTCGCGTAACGCTTCGCCAATGGTGTCGAGTGATTCCTTCACCGCCGAGTCAATAAAGCCGCAGGTATTAACGATCACCACATCCGCATCGTGGTAAGACGGCACCACATCGTAACCTTCAGCGCGCAGCTGGGTCAGGATGCGTTCGGAGTCGACGGTGTTTTTCGGGCAGCCCAGGCTGACAAAACCGACGCGCCCCTGCTCGGTAACGGACTTGCCTTCGCGGGGATTGACGATATGGGTGGTCATGAAAACCTCAGGGCTGGTCAAAAAAGGAGCGGTATTGTAGCGCCTTCCAATCTGGCTTCAAGCGCCACGCACCTTATTCGCCGTGTTTCTTTGTGTTACCTGTTTCGGTTGGGAGATATTGGCCCGCAACGGCCGCCGGATATGCCCCTGTGGGGTCGGCGTGAATCCCTCCCTGGAGCCTAGACCGCAACATCCATGTTGCGGACTACCCCACAGGGGCACACCCGGCAACCGCTGCTAGTCTTCTGAGCAATCGTCGAATATCAAGAAATTAAACTCCCTCCTACCAAAGCAGGAGGCCCGCCAGCGCCCGATTTCCGGCGGCCTGTAGCACTCTCCTACTAACGAACGAAAGCCACGCCCGAAGGCTCGGCCTAGCATGCAGTCACTGGCTTACACCCACGGGTCAAGCCAAGCCTCTTTCTGGATATCGGTTTTGCTGGTTTCAGGAGGCTCAGAGCCAGACCGTAGATTTGGTAGAAAGCACTAAGACTCACTCCACAACTACAAAAACAGAGAGACAATGATCATGAAAAAAGCATTGCCCCTGGCCGTACTGGCCACCACCCTGGCCGCCGCGCCCTTTGCCGCTCAGGCTGACTTCAATCGGGTTCGCTGGCAGGTGCCGATGGCGTTTTCATCGTCGCTGACCGCACTCGGCGACACCATGCCGGTCGTTGCCGATATGGTGTCAACCATCAGTGATGGCCGCGTTACCTTGCAAACCGTTGAACCCGGCGCGCTGATTCCAGCCTTGTCAATTTTCGACAACGTCAGTGCCGGCAATATTTCCGCCGGATATTCCTGGATGGGCTATGAATGGGGTCAGGTACCGGGTTCAGCCCTGTACGGTGCTACGCCGTTCGGTCTGGAATCCCAGGAATTCCTGGCATGGATGTACCACCACGGTGGTGATGACCTGCTGAAGGAAATGTTTGAGCCTTACAACGTTTATCCGATTCTGTGCGGCACCATCAGCCCTGAATCAGCGGGCTGGTTTACGGAAGAAATGAATTCGGTCGAAGATTTGCAAGGGCTGAAATTCCGTGCTGCGGGTCTTGGTGGTGAAATCATGGGCGAGTTCGGCATGTCCATTAACGTATTGCCCGGTGGTGAACTGTATCAGGCACTGGAAACCGGTGTACTGGATGCGACCGAATTCTCGCTGCCGACCGTCGATAAGCAACTGGGCTTTTCACAGGTTGCCAAGTACTACTACCTGCCAGGCTGGCACCAGCCGTCAACCAACCAGTTCCTGTACATTAATCTCGATGAGTGGAACAAGCTGAATGGTCAGACGCAAAGCCTGATCGAATCGTCCTGCATGGCCGGTAATGCGATTGCTCTGGCAAAAGCCGAAGCTCTGCAGGGGGCGGTACTGAACGAGTTCGCCGAAGAAGGTGTGAATCTGCGTCAGTACGATGCCGATATGCTGAACGCTTTCGAGGAAGCGACCGCTTCCGTCATGGCCAAGTACTCCGAGCAGGATGAAATGTTCGGCCGGATCTACAGCTCCATGAAAGCATTTCAGGCGGAACATGCTACCTGGAAGAAATATGGTTACCTGCCACGCGACTGGCACGCACAGGACTGATCCATGTCTGACATAAAGCTCGATCCTGAACGGGTAGAGCAAGCGGTGGGGCATGGCCCCACCGCCGTTCCGTACCCGCAAACCTGGTTATCCGACAAGCTCGATGCCTTTCTTGAGGTCGTCGGGCGCTTTTTCTCCTGGAGCTGGATACTGCTGATGGTGCTGGTGGTGTTGAACGTCATCCTGCGCTATTTCTTCAGTAATTCCTACGTTGCCCTTGAAGAGCTGCAGTGGCACATCTATTCCATCGGTTTCATGATTGGTTTGTCGTACTGCGTGTTGCACGACGGCCATGTACGGGTCGATGTATTGGCTGAAAAACTGTCGCATCGCAAGCGGGCGATGATTGAATTGCTTGGGCTTGGCCTGTTCCTGATGCCGTTTTGCCTGTTTGTTCTGTATTACGCCTATCCCTTTGTTGAGCGTGCCTATCTGATGGGTGAAGTATCCGGGTCGCCGGGCGGCTTGCCCATGCGCTGGGTGATCAAGTCTGTGATTCTGATTGGTTTTGGCTTGTTGTTGCTGTCAGCGTTCAGCCGGTTCATTCGGGCGTTGTCATTTTCAACGGGCTTCCCCCGGGCAAGGGTTGCGGCTGATCGCTGATCCAGTGCCATTTATTGCTGTGTTGTAACGGTCTAATTGCCGTGGAGACTTGTTGTGTTTGAAACCTACGAACTCATCGTCATGGCCATGCTGGGCAGTTTTATTCTGCTTATTTTTACCGGATTTCCGGTAGCCTGGGTCCTGGCGGGTGTATCTGTCTTTTTCAGTATTGGCGCGGTGCTGGCCTATAACTATCTGGATGCAGATACCTATTTTTTAACCGACTGGAATATATTCGGTATCGTCGTTCAACGAATTTATGACCAGATGACCAAGTGGATCATGGTCGCCTTGCCCATGTTTATTTTTATGGGGCTGATGCTCGAACGGTCAGGCGTTGCCGAGCGGTTGATGGTCAATTTTGTTAATTTGTTCGGGCGATTTAACGGTGGCCTGGGCGTTGCTGTTATTCTGATCGGCATTCTACTCGCCGCTTCGACCAGTATTGTTGGCGCCTCGGTGGTGTTGCTGGCCATGCTGTCATTGCCAGTAATGCTGGACCAGAAATATTCACCCGCCTTTGCCAGCGGCATTGTCGCCTCTTCAGGCACGCTTGGCATCATGATTCCCCCGAGCATTATGCTGATCATCATGGCTGATCAGTTGTCACTCTCGGTGGGTGATCTGTTTATGGGTGCGCTGATTCCAGGTGTTATGCTGGGCTTGCTTTACATCGCCTTCGTCGTGATTGCCGCCTGGCTGAAGCCGTCGCTGGCGCCGCCCAAGCCAGACATGCCGCCGATTACGCTTGAAGTCGTTATCGAAACCTTGCGTTCAGTGCTACCACCCCTGTCACTGATTCTGGCCGTGCTCGGGTCTATCTTTTTCGGAATCGCAACACCCACTGAAGCCTCGGGTGTTGGTGCCCTGGGTGCGACGATTCTGGCGGCGATGAACGGTCGCCTGAACTGGGAAGTAGTGCGTGATGTATCGCGTAAAACGACAATTACTACGGCGTTCGTTTTCGGTATCTTTTTGGGGGCGACTGCTTTTGCGGTAGTGCTGCGCTCACTGGGTGGGGACGCATTCATTGCGAGTTTGCTGACCGGTATACCTTTGTCACCGGGTGGCATTGTTCTGGTAATTCTGTTTATTGCATTTGTTGCCGGGTTCTTCCTGGACTGGCTGGAAATCAGCCTTATCCTGTTGCCATTGGTTGGTCCTGTGGTGGAACAGCTTGGGTTCGACCTGACCTGGTTTGTGGTGTTGTTTGCACTGGCTTTGCAAACCTCATTCCTGACACCACCGGTAGGGTTCTCGCTATTTTATCTAAAGGGTGTGGCACCACCCGAGATAAAGACGACCGACATCTATAAAGGGGTCATTCCATTTATTGCGCTGCAGGTGTTGGCCGTAGCCCTGGTCTTTTTCTGGGAGCCACTGGTGTTGTGGTTACCCGAATTGCGGTATGGGTAGAAAGCGTTGTGATACTTCAGGGGCTGTTATGCAGCCCCTTTTTTTAGGTTGTAAAGGGGAGGCACACCTCAGGTAACGGCGTGACGTTCCTGGTACTTGGGTTGGTCCCACAGGTTGTTGTCCATTATGTCTTTCAGGCATTCCACACTGTCCCAGACGTCGACAAAGCGCACGTAGAGTGGTGCAAAACCAAAGCGCAGGATGTCTGGCGCACGAAAGTCACCGATGACCCCCCGGTCTATCAATGCCTGGGTGATGGCGTACCCCTCAGGATGAGCAAAGGCTACCTGGCTGCCGCGTTGGTCGGCGTCGCGGGGTGATACCAGTTCGAAGCCAGCTTCCGGTAAACGGGTCTCAACCAGCTCGATAAACAACTGGGTCAGGGCAACCGATTTGACGCGCAGCTCAGCCATGGTGGTACCGGCAAAGGTGTCCAGCCCAACGCTGAGCAACTGGGTTGCAACAACCGAGGGCGTACCGGTCAGCGCGCGGCGGATATCCGTCGCCGGGGCAAAGTCATCGCGCATCGCAAAGGGGGCTTCATGGCCGAACCAACCGCTGAGTGGCTGTTTAAAGGTTGCCAGGTGGCGTTCGGCAACGAAGATGTAACCCGGTGCGCCCGGCCCACCGTTAAGGTATTTATAGCCGCAGCCGATGGCGAAATCGGCGTTAACACCATTTAGATCCAGTTCGACCGCACCGCCACTGTGGCTCAGATCCCACACCACCAGTGCACCCTGTTCATGGGCGCGCTGGGTGATGGCGGCCATGTC
>DASSWT010000099.1:0-15035 GCA_035704555.1 Saccharospirillum sp.
TCGTATTCTGGCCTACATTACCGTCACTATTTTGCCGGCGGTGGCCTTCTTTCTTTATGCGCAAAAATACATTGTCGCCGGGCTGACCGGTGGTGCCGTTAAAGGGTAATTCGCCATGAGTGCAACCATCACCAATCCCATTCTGCCTGGTTTTAATCCGGACCCTTCCATCTGCCGGGTAGGTGATGACTATTACATCGCGACCTCCACCTTTGAATGGTATCCGGGTGTTCAGATCCATCACTCAACCGATCTGGTCAACTGGCAACTGGTCAGCCGCCCGCTGAACCGGCCCGACTTGCTGGATATGCGTGGCAATCCGGATTCCTGTGGCATCTGGGCACCTTGCCTGACCTACAGCGAAGGTCTGTTCTATCTGGTCTATACCGATGTGAAACGCCACAGTGGCGATGCCAAAGACGCTCACAATTACATTACCCGCTGCGCCACCATCGACGGTCAATGGCAGACACCGGTGTACATCAACAGCAGTGGGTTTGACCCCTCCCTGTTTCACGATGACGACGGCCGGCGCTGGTTTCTGAACATGCTGTGGGATTACCGGCCCGACAAACCCTCGTTTGGAGGTATTTTGCTGCAGGAGATCGACCGGGAGCAACTGACTCCAATCGGCCCGGTGCATACTATTTTCGCCGGCAGCGACCTCGGCATGGTTGAGGGGCCGCACCTCTACAAACGTAACGGCTACTATTACCTGCTCACCGCCGAAGGTGGCACCGAATACGACCACGCCTGTACGCTGGCCCGCTCTCGTCAATTAACCGGCCCCTATGAACTGCACCCGAAGCAACACCTGATCACCGCCCGTTTTGACCCGCAATGCCGATTGCAAAGGGCCGGTCATGGTGACCTGGTTGAAACGCCGGAAGGGGATACCTATTTGGTGCATCTGTGCAGCCGCCCGCTGGCTAACCGGGGGCGCAGCCCGCTGGGCCGGGAAACCGCCATTCAGAAATTGCACTGGGGTGACGACGATTGGCTGTGGCCAGAAGAAGGTTCGCTGTCACCTCAGATTCAGGTCCCTGCTCCTGGCAATCATGCACCATCGCCGGTTCGGGCTACTGAAGTGAATTACCGGTTCGATACCGACAGCATGCCCATGGATTTTCAATGGTTGCGCACACCTTACCCGGATACTCTGTTCAGCCTCAATGAGCGCCCCGGTTATTTGCGGCTCTACGGTCGGGAATCTCTCGGGAGTCTGTTCAATAGCGCTCTGGTGGCGCGTCGCCAGCAAAGCCATTGCTATACCGCTTCGACCAGAGTGGATTTTAAGCCTGAACACTTTCAACAGATGGCGGGCCTAGTTTGCTACTACAACAGCCGCAAATATCATTACCTGTTCATTAGCTATGACGAGGCCATCGGGCGTTACCTGGATGTGATGAGTTGCCTTGCGGATGCCAATGGCCACGGCCAATATCCGTTGAAAGAAAAGCGCATTCGCTTGCCGTTAGAAGGGCCCATTCGTTTACGAGCCGAGGTGCACTTTGAGCATTTGTATTTCTATTGGGCGAGCGAAGGTGGAGAATGGCAGAAGCTGCCATTGAAGCTCGACCACTCGATACTCAGCGACGAGGCTGGCACGGGTGCGGGCAATAATTTTACGGGTGCGTTTGTTGGTATGGCCGCTCAGGACCTGGCAGGCACGGGGATGCCAGCGGACTTCTCAGGGTTCGCATACCGGGAATCGACATGACCTGTGATTCCCCGGAAAAAACCTAGCGAAAACCGAGAAAAGAAAGAATCGCTAGAACGATTACGACAGCGCCGACGATATAGACGATATTGTTCATAAATAATTCATCCTTTTGCGAAAAATCCGACATTGGGTTTGCGCCGCCTTCCCTGAGGCGCATGATGTGTCTTCCTGTACAGGCTACTCCCTACTGCTCCTTTGCCTCATCTGTGGCTACAGTAAGTTGTTGGCCAGGTTAGGTCTGTTCGTTGGCGTACCCAAGTGCAAAAAACATGAAAAACTTTGGGAAATAAACTGAGTTCCCGGAACAAGGTTCAGCAACAACACTCAGTGGCCCGTGCGTTCGAAATATAGCTGCCCCGGTGTCAGGGGCTGTAGCCGCGGCGTAGAGCTCAGATCACCTGTTGCTCTCATGGCTGTAGGGGTCTTGTCGAGCTCCACCGTGGGCAGAAAGAAACCCAGGCCCTGTGCCTGCAGGGCCTTGTGTTCTGTCATGTGCTCAGTCTTATTGTGCTCGCTTCCTGGTATTGAGGAAGAGCATACAGTTCCGAGCAGTTGCTGACTAATTCGACTGACGGACTAATATCGATGCTGTAACCTGTTCTTTTAAAATGCAGAGACTGCGCATCCCTGCAGAACATTGCTTTGTTCCTAGGGCCGTTTAGTCGAGGCGAAATCCGATTTTAACCAGAACCTGAAAGTGAGCAATTTGCCCATCCTTAATATGGCCACGGGTTTCTTTGACTTCGAACCAGTCCATGTTTTTTACT
This sequence comes from Saccharospirillum sp., assembly GCA_035704555.1. Taxonomy (GTDB): domain Bacteria; phylum Pseudomonadota; class Gammaproteobacteria; order Pseudomonadales; family Natronospirillaceae; genus Saccharospirillum. The sequence continues at coordinate 2,491 of DASSWT010000099.1, forward strand.
GTCTCGGCCGCCTTGGCGATGGCATTTTTAATGGCATCGTCTGTGCTCTTGGTTGATGAACCGGCAACCTCAATCAGCTTGTAAACGTGATCAGTCATCTCAGTATCTCCTGTTCGGCATTTTGGTTGAATGAAGACATGTGGGTCATTTTGCTATGGAGAATTTAGTTACAAAAAATAGTAAAGCAGTGCGAAAAGAGTCGCAGAGGTACTAACAAAGGCAATCAGTGACAACAAACCATCCTTGGCGATCAATGCCAGGCCGAAGGCGGTAAGGGCGATGCCCGCACCATTGGCGCTAAACGGCACCACTTCCATCAGCGGCATGGCGGCGGCAATGATCAGGCAGATCACAGCAATGGCATAGTTTGCCTTGCCTCTGGCAAACACGGTCATGCGCTGGCGTAAGAAACGATCTATAAACCGGGCTGGTTTTCGTGACCAGTCGATTGCTTTATGCAGTTTGTCGCTCGATATCGACCGGTTGAGCAGCCAGTCTGGAAACCAGAAATATTCACGGCCGAACAGCAACTGCACTGCGGTAAGCGCAACGATTATCGCCATTAACGTCGGCACGCCCGGAATATCCCCAATCAGGGGTGCCATGGTGATCAGCCCAGCGAGCAATAAGACGGGGCCGAAGGAGCGGCGCCCGATATGAGACAAAACATCTTCCAGCGAAACCTGGCGGTTATTCTGTTGCTCTGCCTTGGCAATGTCGTCAAGTAATTGCTCAAGATTCATATCCCTGAACCTTCCTTTGTTAGCGATTTAGTCGTTGGCCAGGGTAGTTGAAATAACGGGTTTTACCACCGGGCGGCCGTTAAACCTACTGAACGTTGCTGCGCTCCTGGCTGGCATCGGTCGGTACCAGGGCGCGTACCAGGCGCTTCATACTGAGCATGCCAACCGGTTCGCCGTCTTGCATGACCCGATAGGTAAAAGAAGTGTCACCTTCTGAGCGGGCGATGACGGACTCCAGGTTGTCGTCTGCGTCGACGTCTCCGGCACAGTCGTTTGAAATATCGCGGGTTTTGTCCATCACGGACCGAACGCGCAGCACGCGGGCCCGGTTGATGTCGCTGATGAAGTCGACGATGTAGGGGTCGTTCGGCTGCATCAGGATTTCCTGCGGTTCACCCTGTTGCACTACATAGCCTTCCTTGAGAATCACCAGATGATCGGCCAGTTTAAGCGCTTCGTCCAGATCGTGTGTAATGAACACGACGGTTTTCTTCAGCTCGCGTTGCAGCTCAATGAGCAGGTCTTGCATGTCGGTTCTGATCAACGGGTCGAGCGCTGAAAAGGCTTCGTCCATCAGCATGATGGGGGCGTTTGATGTCAGTGCCCGGGCGATGCCGACGCGCTGCTGCATACCACCGGATAATTCGTGAGGGTACTGGTTTTCGTTGCCTTCGAGCCCAACCCGGGCCAGCCATTTGGTCGCTTCGTCCTCGTACTCGCTGCGCTCAAAGCCGCGCGTTGCCAGCGCCATGCCGGCGTTGTCGAGCACGGTCCAGTGTGGCAGCAGGGCAAACTTCTGGAACACCATGGTCATGTGTTGGCGTCGCAATTCCCGCAAGCGCTGATCGTTATAGTGCAGCACGTCGTCGCCATCTACTTCGATGCGGCCGGACGTCGGCTCAATCAGCCGGTTGAGGTGTCGGATCAGTGTCGACTTGCCAGACCCCGACAACCCCATGATGACAGTGATCTCGCCTTCGCGCATGTCGACGTTGATGTCTTGCAGGCCGAGCACGTGACCATGTTGCTCCAGAAGGTCGGCCTTGTTCATGCCTTCTTTTACCCGTTCGAGGGCGCCTTGCGGGTCGTCACCGAAAATCTTGTACAGTTCCCGGATTGAAATTCTGATTGGGTTGTCACTCATGCCTTTGCCCTCAGTCCTTTCTCGATGAGTCGATGCGTGCCAGCGAAGCCTTGGTGACCCGGTCGAGAATCACCGCAAGAATCACAATACCCAAACCTGCCACCAGGCCAACGCCCAGCTCCAGGTTGCGGATACCACGCAGCACCAGTACGCCGAGGCCCGGTGCACTCACCAGCGATGCGATAACCACCATGGCCAGACTCATCATGATGGTCTGGTTAACGCCAGCCATGATGTTGGGCAACGCGAGCGGAATCTGTACTTTGTAGAGTTTCTGCCGGTCGGTCATGCCAAAGGCGTCAGCGGCCTCGATGATGTCTTTGTCGACCAGGCGTATACCCAGGTTGGTCAGACGAATGACCGGAACAATGGCATACAGAATAATGGCGATGCCGTAGAGCTTGGATTCGGTCACGCTGAACAGGAAAATCAGAGGAATCAGGTATACAAACGGAGGCAGAGTCTGCAGCATGTCAAGTATAGGAACCGTGAGGCGTTGCATGGTATCGCTGCGCGACATTGCAATTCCGATCGGTACTCCCAGCAGCACACAAATAAAGGCACACACGAAGATGATCGACAGTGTCTGCATCGCGTATTCGTAGTGATCGATAAACGCCAGGCCGGCAAGGCATACGCCGACAAAGGCGACCAGCTTCCACGATTGAGTGACCAGTTTCACGACGAACAGAAGTAGGGGGATGACTATCCACCAGGGTGTGTTGAGCATGGTGTAGAGCGTGCCATCCAGCATCCAGCTAAGCGGCTGTGTTATAGGGTCCAGCACAACACTCATCGAATCCTTTACGTCCAGAAACCCTTCTTCCAGGCCTTGAGTGAGGCTGCGCGACTGTGGAAACGAACCGCAGGCCTTGTTGAGCGCATCCATGGAAGGAAAGGGAAAGTCCCAGATTGATACTGATGCCTCGTCGCCAGCGCCACTGTTCTGGCTCATTAGTTCGGCCATGGACATGGGGGCCTCTTGCCCGCTTTTGTCGCACCACTCACTCAGGCCGAGCCCCGAAAACACTGAATCGTATACTGCCATGATCGTGATTTACCCGTTTGTTGTGTGGCAGACAGACCTGTCTGAAAGCCTGATAAGCGAGATACTTGCCTTTGGTTTTCAGTCAGCCCCGTATGCCTTCAGAAAAAGGGCGACCAATGGCCGCCCGCACTCAATGGTCAATTAATAGTCGACCCGTTATTTGATCAGATTGGCCAGATTAGACTTTGCTTCATCGTTCAGCCACTCAGACCATTCGTCTGAATAGTTCTGCAAATAATGAACAGTGGTTTCCTGACCAGAGGCATTGTTTTCATCTTTCCAGGCAAGGAGTGAACTCATGACGCTGGCTTGAAAGCTCAGTTGGCTGAGCATATTGGCCACTTCGGGCTCACGCTCCTGGAAGTCCGTTGTAACGGCAGTCAGGATAGGTGCTGCCGGGAAATCCGACACGCCCGGATTGCTGGTATCCTGGTTCTGGTTGCGGGCATGGATTTCTTCGTTCACTTCGCCGAGGTCGACACGGGTCATATCGTATTTGCCGAGCGGTACGGTCGGGCCCCAATAGTAGCCGAACCAGGGTTCTTCATCTTCAACAGCAGAAGCCATTGACGACGCCAGTGTCTGGCCGGAGCCATGGTTAAACACCTCTATGCCACTGCTTTCCAGGTCCAGAGCCTCAATCAGGTTGTCGCTGACAACTCGGCAGCCCCAGCCGACCGGGCAGTTGTTGAACCGACCACCCACCAGTTCAGGGTTGTTCATGACCCCTTCAATGGTGGTTAGTTCCGGATGCTCTTCCGCCAGATAGGTAGGGATCCACCAGCCTTCAACACCACCAGGTTCCAGAACCTTGCCCAGACTTTGAATGCGGCCTTCTTCTTCCAGGCGGTTGTAAACTTCGCCTGTTGAGTTGAGCCACAGCTCGGTAACAATATCTGGCTCGCCGTTCTCGGCGACCGACGTAATGGCGGGGACTGTATCGGATGGGACGACGGTAACGTCACAGCCGTACCCCTCTTCCATCAGAAATTTAGCGACGCCAGTAACCACTTCGTTGGAAGCCCAGCCCATTTCGGTAATGGACACTTCGCCGCAATCGGCATAAGCCACGGATGACATTGACAGCGCGCCCGCTGCCATTAGTAACATTGATTTACGCATACATAGTACTCCAGTGTTGCAGATAAAAAGGGGACCAGCGTTAGTTAACGCTGTTGCTCAGTGACCGCACACCGGCGGTGCCAGGAAGCGGGCGATACTGCGCCAATCGCGAATACCCACGCGAATTGCTGATGCCAGTTCCCGGGTGTTGAGCAGGAAAAGAGAGGGCCGGCCAGGTGCCGGTTTTATCGAGAGGCTGAAAAAACGTTTGAGTGCCATACTGCAGCTACAGAGCAACGCCTTTGCTGCATGCGCGAGGGCTGCAACGGTTAACGTACTCATTTTTTGTATGATCATGGCAGCTGGCAAACGATGGGCCTCTGTAGCTTCGACGTTGCGTACCCTAGTTCATTTGTGACGCAATTCCAAATTTTAACCCAATCCTAAGGGTTTCAATCTGTAGCGGTCAGTCTCATGTTGAGTTTTGAATTACAGTGTTAGAGCCCGGCATGAGCGCATTACGGACGAGTGCTCAGTGTATTGGGAAGCGCAAAAGGTTGTTTTTTGTTCAGATGCCAGCACACAAGGTGTTTTACAGCTTCTTCAAGGAGGCAATATGACAACGTTAGTCGTTGGTGCGAATGGTAAAATTGGTAAACAGTTTTGCGAGCTTGCAAAACAGGAAGGCAGGCCTATTAGGGCGATGATTCGCAGTGAAGATCAGAAACCCTGGTTTAGCGAACGTGGCATTGAAACCGTGATAGCCGATCTGGAGGGTGAGCTTGAGCACGCCTTTGACGGGTGCGATGAGGTTATTTTCACCGCAGGTTCCGGCCCCCACACCGGGCCCGATAAAACCCTGTTGATTGACCTTTACGGCGCCATCCGTGTTGCTGATATTGCCAAGCAAAAGGGCCTGTCCCGCTATATTATGATCAGCGCCATGCGGTCGGAAAAGCCGCTGGACGCGCCTGAAAAAATGCGCCCTTATATGGCTGCAAAATTTGCGGCCGATGCCCACTTGCGCACCAGGGCAATCCCCTATGTCATTCTCAAGCCTGGACGTCTGACCGACGAGGCAGCCAGCCGGCAGTTTGCCAGCTCGTTGGACGAAGCGGGCGATAACCAGATTTCCCGTGCCAACGTTGCCCATGCCTTGTTGCAGGTTGTGCAAAACCCGGGGGTGATCAACCAGGAGTATCTGTTGCTGGATGGTAAGCGGGCGATTGAGGACATTATTAAGTAATGTCACTGGGTAGGGCTGGCCGTGGAGCTGGCCTGACACCCAGTCTGGTCAGCATAGGCTTGCGGCGGTTTTCACTCATTTGGCAATATCTACAAGCAAAGCTTTGATACAGGCACTCGGGTTCATGAGGGGCACGTATTTTTTATGGCAGCTGTCGATTCCAGGGGCGCTGGTTCGACCAATATAAGAAGAACCTGGAATCGCCGTGGAACTGACACGATAAAGCGTTACCATAGCTTCCTCTTGGCTTAACCCCCTCATTTGTAAAGGAAAATCTGTGAAAATCGACATGCTTAAAATGGCCCTGGTGCTTGGCCTGCTCAGTTGGATTGGCCCTTTTGCCATCGATATGTACTTGCCCGCCATGCCGGCCATCAGCGAAGACCTGGGGGCCTCAGTATCGGCCGCGCAGTGGACCTTGATGTCTTTCTTCATTGCGTTCGGCATTTGCCAGCTGTTTTATGGTCCGGCGTCCGATGTGTTTGGCCGCAAACCCCCACTCTATTTCGGCCTGGGTATCTTTGGTGTGGCCTCGATTGGCTGTGCGTTCGCGCCCACCATCGAATGGCTGATCGCGCTGCGTTTTGTGCAGGGCGTAGGGGCGGCTGCGGTTATGTCGATACCGCGCGCCGTCATTCGCGACCGCTACACGGGTAATGAAGCCACCCGCCTGATGTCCACCATTATGCTGGTGATTGCTATCTCGCCTATGCTGGCACCGCTGATGGGCACCGCGATTATCGTGCCGTTCGGCTGGCGCGCCGTCTTTCTGGCCGTTGCCATTGCAACGGTGCTGGGGTTGTTGCTGACCGGTTTTGCACTAAAGGAAACCCTGGCGCCGGCAGACCGCGCGCCCTTCAGGTTCAACGCCATGATGAAAGCCTTCGGCGTCCTGTTCCGGGACCCGGGGTATATGGGCCTGACATTGATTGGTGGCATGGGTATGGCCAGCTTCTTTGCCTTTCTGGCGACCGCTTCGTTCCTGTATACCGGTTACTATGGGCTAACGCCGTTTCAGTTCAGTCTCGCTTTTGCATTGAACGCCCTGGGTTTCTTTACCACCAGCCAGATTGCCGCCAACCTCGGTGTTCGTTTCGGCGCCATCACCGTGGTCAAATGGGCCGTGGCCGGTTATGCCGTTTCAGCCTGCCTGATGTTTACGCTGGTGGCCCTCGGGAACGATAGCTTTCCATTGCTGGTGGCCTTGCTGATCACAACTTACGCTTTTCTTGGCCTGGTGGTACCCACATCTATGGTGCTGTCACTGGAAGACCATGGCCCCATCGCCGGTACAGCAGCGGCCCTGGGTGGCACCCTTCAAATGATGCTGGGCGCCTTGGCCATTGCGATAGTCAGCCTGGTGTTCGATGGCACCCCGTTGATGCTGACGGCCGCCATCGCACTGTGCTCGGTGGTTGCCGCGGGGTTGTCGCTGTTGACGCTGCGTGGAACGCCACAGGGCGTGGCTGCCTGAAACGGTGACTGGAGGCCGGGTTCGAGTGCAGACGGGTTTGGTCATCGAATTATGCGTCTGCCTCTCCTCCCAGCCACTGCAGCGCCAACTTCATATACGTTAACCAATAGGAATCGATATGGTAGAAAGCCAAGCGGACAATCCGCTAACTGTAAAATTTGGTCAGGAAGAGCTGGTTATTCGCCGCCGCTACGAAGTATTGAGCATTACTAACGATTTTTTCATTGCTATCTGGTTCCTGGCGGGCAGCATTCTCTTCCTATTCCCCGAATATGAAAAAGCCGCTGTGTGGCTATTCATTATTGGCAGCTTTCAGTTCCTGGTCCGTCCGGCCATTCGCCTGCTCAGTCATATTCACATTCAGCGCATCCCCGCCAGCCAGTGGGAGGGGTAGTCCGGCCTTTTGGCTGTTCTTATCTGAAAATGTGGCCATGGTAGCCGCCACGGGAATCTTTATGTTGGCCACCAATCCTGATCAAGGCTGAGTATCTGCTTCGCGCTCAGCCTCCGCATGTTCGGCAGCCCAGACTCCAGCAGCTTCTACCGCCACGGGTGAGGCCGTGGGCACTACGCTGAGGTAGCTTTCTGTTGTTTCCACAGGCGTAATAACTCGTTGGGTAATACGATAGAGCGAATAGAGTGCGATAGCGAAGAAGGTAGTACCCAGCACTGGCCAGAATGCATAAGGGCCGAGTCTTTCCATGGCCCAGCCTGTAATCAGCGGTCCTGTGATTGCCCCGAGTCCGAAGGTGAAGACAAGCCCCCCGGAGGCCGCTGGCATATCCTCTGCAGAAAGCGAGTCGTTGGTATAGGCCAAAAACAGGGCATAGAGCGGTGTTGTCACGCCACCGGCGAAGAAAGCGCCGATCATCAGGGGCAACAAACTCCCGCCTGTAATCCAACCCAGCAAGCAGGATACAGCCCCAAGCATAGCTGCTCCAAAAATCAGTTTACGCCGGTCCATTCTGTCTGAAAGCCAACCGATGGGGTATTGCAGCACCAGCGCCCCAGCAAAGAGCATTGCAATAAATAGTGCTGTCTGCGTAGCTGTCATACCGATGAGTGTCCCGAATACTGCCCCCATACCTGTTTGCGTCGCGTAGATGCTGCCCAAGAGGAAGATCCCCACGGTACCGAGTGGCGAGCCGGAAAAGAGTTTTCGCAAAGACATTGGGCGTGCGACTTCCACGGCCGGAACATGAGTCACGGTAAGCAGGATGGGTGCAAAGGAAATCGATACAAGAATTGAAGCACTGATAAACAGTACCGACGTCGCTGCATCCCCCAGTGTCAAAAGCCCTTGTGCTCCGATGATGCCAAGCGTCTGCGCGATCATGTAGGCCGAGAGCACCTTGCCGCGGGTTTCGTTGGTGGCAGCGTCGTTCAGCCAGCTCTCGGCGGTGACGTAGATGCCCGACATGCAAAAGCCTATGAGCAGTCGCAATATGGTCCAGGCCCAGGGCTCGGTTACCAGCGGAAAGGCAATAAGGCCCGCCGACATAAAACTGCCCAGTGCCGCGAAGACGCGAACGTGGCCCACGCGGCGAATCATTAACGGGCTGAAGCGGGCACCCGACAAAAAGCCCAAAAAGTAGCTTGAGGTGACAATTGCCAGTTCGGTGGCTGAAAAACCCTCTATACCACCGCGCAGACCGATAAGCGTGAAATGCATGCCGTTTCCCAGCATGATAAGCACAATGCCAAGCAGAAGGGGCCATACACCGGCTAACGTTTTGATCATATTCCCCCCAAAGCCACAGCACTGGCTACGAGATTTTCGCATAGGCGAGTCGGTGGTGTGATTGCCACAGCGCCTAATTCGGGTCTGCTTGCGACAAGGGAATATGCTGGCTAATGGCTCCTGTGGGTGCCATTGTTAGCATGCACTGGTGGGGAGGTAAGACTATGTTGGTTGCGGCGAACGGAGATTGGAAAATAGTGACTGAGCACCTGGGGCCGTCTGCTTCATGAAAAAAACCTTATGGTTATTTGTTTCGCTGATGGCGGTTTTGGCAGGGTGTCAGGGGGCCGGCTCGTCGGTGGCCGATAGTACCAAGCCGCTGCCGGTTAACGTGGCTCCGGTTACCGGTGGTAGCTGGTATCAACCGCCGGTGGGCGTCACCTGGCAATGGCAATTGCTGGTGCCTGCTGGCACGTCGCTGAACACCAGCTATGACGTAGCGGTCTATGATGTCGATCTTTTCGATACATCCGAGGCGACAATCCAGGATTTGAAAGTTTCTGATGGTCGCAAAGTGATTTGCTATTTCTCTGGCGGGTCTTATGAAAACTGGCGCGATGATGAAGCCGAGTTCAGCGGCAACGAGCTGGGCAGTACCCTTGATGGTTGGCCCAATGAACGCTGGCTGGATGTCCGCTCAACCAATGTGCACCGCATTATGCAGGAACGGCTCGATCTGGCCCGTGACAAAGGCTGTGATGGCGTCGAGCCAGACAATATGGATGGTTACCTCAACGACCCCGGATTCAACTTTACCGCCAGTGATCAGCTTGCCTACAACCGCTTTATCGCCAATGAGGCACACAAGCGCGGTCTGTCAGTCGGTCTGAAGAATGATCTCGACCAGGTCGAGGCGCTGGTCGACTATTTTGATTTTTCAGTAAACGAGCAGTGTTTTGAATACGATGAATGCGGACTGCTTAAACCCTTTATCGACGCCGGTAAGCCGGTGCTGAACGCTGAGTATCCGGCAGATGACTGGCTGGATGATGCGAACGAGATCGATCAGTTGTGTAACCAGGCCAACGCACTGCAATTCAGTACCCTGATACTGCCGCTGGACCTGGATGACAGTTCGCGCCACAGCTGCCTGAGTGAGGGGTAGTCCGACGCATCAAGACTCTTTTTGGGTAATAACCCTGTGGGTATCCTGTCATGGCACCCGTTCCAGCAGGCTCGTCAGTAACCGGTGGCTGGCGCTTGCCTGGAGCCCATCGTTCGCCAGATTCAGGGTGTTACCTCGCGCTTCAAGTGCTGCCCGCCAGGGCTGGTCGTATCGATCGAAAAAGAGTTTCACGGCATCCGGCGCCCGGCCCCCTTCCCCAAGGCACAGCCCGTAGAGGCGGCAGGCATCGGGTGAGAGCCACTGCTTGCTCATTTCTTTGAAGAGGGCAGCGTCTGACGTCGCCCGGAATGCCGGCTCGGGTTGAACCTGCAACCAACGTGCTATGACATGTTCGAACAGCTGGCTTTTGTCCTGAAAGTGGTTGTAGACAGTGGGTTTGGACACGCCGGAGGCCTTCACCACCATGTCAACCGAGGTGCCTTTGATACCGTGTTCGAGAAACAACGGCAGAGCTGCGTCTGCAATCTGGTCTTTTTTTGAACGTTGGGCCATGGTTTGGGCTTGAATTCTCTGAATAATTGCTTGAAACTATACTAAACCGTTTAGTTAAAGTCCATGTGGCGAACGTCACAGGGCTCCAGGCCGGGCCGACCGGTCTGCAACCGAAGAGAGGCACCCATGATACGCAGCGAAAATGGCTACTTTGGCGAGTTCGGGGGGCGCTACGTTCCCGAGATCCTGCTTCCAGCGTTAACCGAACTGGAAACCATGTTCTATGAATTGCGCGATGACCCTTCCTTCTGGCAAGAGTACGTTGACCTGTGCCAGGAATTCAGTGGCCGACCCACACCATTAACGCCGCTGCGGCGCTTGTCGAAACAGCTGGGCGGCGCTCAGATCTGGCTCAAACGCGAAGACTTGAACCATTCGGGCGCACACAAGATCAACAATGTGCTGGGTCAGGGGCTCCTGGTGAAGCGCATGGGTAAGAAGCGCATCATTGCTGAAACCGGCGCCGGTCAGCATGGCCTGGCCACCGCCATTATGGCCGCCCGCATGGGTCTTCAGGCCACCATCTACATGGGCGCAGACGACATTGAACGGCAATACTCCAATGTGTTCTGGATGCGTCAGCTCGGCTCCGAAGTGGTCGGTGTTAAAACCGGTGCCCGTACGCTGAAAGAAGCGCTCGATGAAGCCCTGCGCGACTGGGCTGCCTCCGTCGAAACCACCCATTATGTGCTTGGCACGGCCTGTGGCCCGTCGCCGTTTCCGGAGTTGGTGGCCTATTTCCAGAGCGTGATTTCGCATGAGATTCGCGAACAGGCCATAAAACACATCGGGCGGCTACCTGATGAAGTAGTGGCCTGTGTCGGTGGCGGGTCGAATGCGCTAGGGGCTTTTTCTTCTTTTATCGATGATAAAGAAGTCGCCCTGGTCGGGGTGGAGGCCGGAGGGCTGAGCTTGAAAAAGGGCGAGCATTCCATCCGTATGCTGCCAGACACTGCAGAAACGGGGATTGCCCAGGGCTACAAAACACTCTTCCTGCAGAATGAAGACGGCCAGCTCGGCGATACCCATTCCATTGCGGCAGGGCTGGATTACGTCGGTGTTTCACCGATCCTGGCGCACCTGTCGCAGACCGGTCGTGTGACCCCTGAAAGTGCCACTGACGCCGAAGTTACAGAAGCCTTTAGCCTGCTGATGAAAACCGAAGGCATTATTCCGGCACTCGAGAGTTCACATGGCCTGGCCGGTGGCTTCAAGCGAGCGAAATCGATGAGCCCCGATCAGCATATTGTGATCAACCTCAGTGGCCGGGGCGACAAGGACATCTTCAACATTGCCCGCGCCTTTCCGCAGCAAGAATGGCCGGAATTTCTCAAACGTGAGGCTGATCGTTGTCAGCAACTGGTCGATGCCGACAAGGAGAACAACTGATGTTTCCGAAACAGAATGACAAACTTCAGGTCATGTCTCACGCCGTAGTCGGTTTCCCGACGCTTGATGAAAATGAAAAAGCCATTGCCGGCCTGGTCGACAGCGGCGTGAACCTGATTGAACTCCAGGTACCGTTCAGCGACCCGGTGGCGGATGGTCATACTCTGGTGAACGCCTGCTATGACGCGCTGAAAACCGGTGGCTCGGTTCGAGCTACCCTGGAGCTTTGTGCGAAGGTGTCGAAAAAACATCCGGACGCCAGCTTTATTCTGATGAGCTATTTGAACCCGCTGTACCGCTACGGGCTTGAGAAGCTCTTTCGTGATGCGGCCGCTGCAGGCTTCAAGGGGATGATCATTCCGGACATGCCGGTAGAGCAGTTCGAGCCGCACATGCCACTGCTCGATGAACTCGGCCTGGCCCCGATACTGATGGTGACCCCCAACACCCCGGACGAGCGCGTCGCGCGTATCGCAAAAAGTGCGCGCGGTATGGTGTATGTGGTGTCGCGTATGGGCGTTACCGGCAAACAGACGCAGTGGGGCGATGAATTCCGGGCTTACGTGGAACGAATCCGCAAGCACACCAACCTGCCCCTGGCGATTGGCTTTGGCATTCGCTCAGCGGATGACCTTAAGGCCTTAACTGGTACCGCTGAAGTTGCCGCCTTCTGCTCAAAATACATCGAGTGGCAGCGGGAAGATGGCAGTGACGTCGCCGCCCGGAAAATGAAAGCGCTGATCATAGACGCTGACCTGGCATAACGCTGCTGAGAACAGTAGAGGGTGCGCAGTGGCAGGATATTCCGTTTAATTATTAGCCCTGTTGTGACCGATACACGGTGGGGCTGACGCCGGTTTCTGCACGAAAGCGATTGCTGAAATGGCTGCTTGACCCAAAACCGCAGCGCAGTGCGATTTCGGTCATATTCAGGGGCGTATCGGCCAGCAGTTGACGCGCCCGGGTAAGTCGCCGGTGCAGCACATAGCGATGTGGCGGGTAACCTGTGGCCTGCTTGAACATGCGGGCGAAGTGGTAGTCACTCAGGCCGGTCACCTCTGCCATGTCGGTCAGCGTAAG
>DASSWT010000178.1:0-4156 GCA_035704555.1 Saccharospirillum sp.
ATATGCCAGCGACGGCCACCCAACTGGTGCCACAGGTGGGCGCTGCGTATGCCGAACAGTAATGCCGCTCTTACCTGTTCGGCGATGTTGGGGTTTTGCAGATAGCTTGGGTTGCCCATAACGCGAATGCGGAAATCCAGCTTGCTCACGCTTTGCTGATAGCTATTGGCAACGGCGGCAACCACGGACTCATGCAGCGGGTCATCGAAATAGCGGCACTGATCCACCGCGCGCGTCAGGTGTTGGCTGAGTGCTTCCATCAGGTCGTCCCGCGCGGCAAGTTTGCGCTGGGCGTGCAGAATACCCATGGCGTAACGCAACACGTCGGGAGACATCCCCTTGCCACGCTTTGCCAGCACTTCCTTCAGCCCCGCCAGTCCGGTTTGCACCCCAGTAGCACCTCCGTAAACGTCTTCAACCGAGCTGGGATTGAGGTTCAGAACGGTGCGGATGGTTTGTTCCAGCCGTTCGCGCTCAAGGCTGCCCTGGCGAGCAAGTTGCTCGACCATCAGGGCAGATTGAAAAACGCCGGCCAGTGCCAGAACCTGATTGCTAAAGTGACTCATTAACTTCCTTAATGCCTTTTATTTCAAAGGGATAGATAACTTTGTTAATGTGTATTCTGATTAAGACAGACATCCGACAATAGCTTACCAGGTGCGCTCGATCACACCACCACCGAGACAAACCTCACCCTGATAAAACACGGCTGACTGTCCGGGAGTAATCGCCCGTTGGGGCTGCTCAAACTGAACTTCATAGCCGGTCTCGGTCGCCATTATCCGGCATGCCTGATCCGGCTGCCGGTAGCGGTGCTTGCACATCAGCGTAGCAGGCAGGGTGGGAGGTGTTCCGGCCACCCAATAAACGGAAGACAAGGCCAGCGACTGGGTGAACAGTGCCGGGTTGTCTGTGCCCTGTACTACGGTCAGGACGTTACGCTCCAGGTCTTTGCCGGCGACGAACCAGGGCGCCTCCGGATGGTTGCGCGTACCGCCTATTCCGAGCCCCTGGCGCTGGCCTATGGTGTAATACATTAGCCCCTGGTGCTCGCCAATCACCTCACCTGTTTCGGTTTCGATGGTGCCCGGACGAGCGGGCAGGTACTGCTTTAGAAAGTCGCTGAACCGGCGTTCGCCGATGAAACAGATGCCAGTGCTGTCTTTCTTGCGAGCCGTGGCCAACTGATACTTTTCGGCGATACGACGTACTTCCGGCTTTTCCAGCTCGCCGACCGGGAACAGGGTTTTGGCAAACTCTTCGTGACCGACGGCATGCAGAAAATAGGACTGGTCTTTGTTGGCATCGAGCCCGCGCAGCAATTGCGTGCCCTGATCCGTTGTGCGAGTGCGGGTATAGTGGCCGGTCGCAATCTTGTCGGCCCCCAGGGTCAGGGCGTAGTCGAGAAAGGCTTTGAACTTGATCTCCCGGTTACACAGGATATCCGGATTGGGTGTACGGCCTGCCTGGTATTCTTCCAGAAAGTGTTCAAAAACATGATCCCAGTACTCTGCCGCGAAATTGGCCTTGTGCAGGTGGATGCCCAGCCGGTCGCTGACGGCCTGGGCGTCGGCCAGGTCTTCTTTGGCGGTGCAGTATTCGGTGCCGTCATCCTCGTCCCAGTTTTTCATAAACAGGCCTTCGACCTGATACCCGGCCTCCAGCAGCAACGCTGCCGTCACTGACGAATCTACACCGCCGGACATACCGACAATGACTTTGGTTGAGGCAACTGAGCTCATGGGTTTATAACGCTCCCGGGGGCAATCATGGGGTGAATGAGGTCCAGTGGATACCGCTGGCCCGCCTGATAATCGACCAGCGCCTGGCTGACCAGGGCACTGCGCAGCGGGAATTGCCCGGACAGTAAACGATCGAGCGACAGCCAGTCTACGGCCAGAATATCGGTATCGCGCGGGCTGTTTTCAACCCACTCGGGCTGATCGGCGGTAAAACACACGCGCAAATAGTGAATGCCGGTTTTGGCATGAATCGACTGATAGATACCCACCAGGCTGGTCAAATGCACACGGTACTGGGTTTCTTCCAGTGTCTCGCGCAGTGCGGCATCCAGCAATGACTCCCCGGGCTCAACATGACCGGCAGGTTGATTCCATCCATTTATACCGTTATCTATCTCGTTGACCATTAAGATGGAACGGTTTTGTTCTACAATTACCGCCGTTGTGAGGTGGGGCATTTCGGATGCAACGGCCATTGGGCCTCCCGTGGTGAAATTATTGGTAACAGCCCGCTGCCAGCCCCGCCTGGATTTACGGCTGGCTAAACGGTACCCGTTAACGCTGGACACTGTTCGTATCCGTCACAAGTCTTTTGCATTCAAACCAGAGCGTTGGCGCCATACTGGCAGTAGAATGAGCATCATCAAGAGTGTCATGATGACGCCTGCAATTCATACGCGAACCGTGATTAAGGAACCTGGCATGATCATTAAACCCAAGGTACGTGGTTTTATTTGCACCACCGCACACCCCACCGGCTGTGCCCTGCACGTTCAAGAGCAAATTGACTACGTGAAAGCCCATCCACCTGCGACCGAAGGGCCGAAGAATGTATTGGTGATCGGGTCTTCCACCGGCTACGGTCTGGCGTCGCGCATTGTCTCCGCCTTTGGCTTCAAGGCCAACACCCTGGGCGTCATGTTTGAAAAAGAGCCAACGGAGCGTCGCACTGCGTCAGCGGGCTGGTATAACACCCGGGCGTTCGAGAAAGCCGCCGCCGAGGCGGGATTGTACGCTAAAACCTTCAATGCCGATGCGTTCAGTCATGAATGCAAGACTGAGGTGATCGAAGAAATCAAAGCCTCCATGGGCAAGGTGGACCTGGTTGTCTACAGCTTGGCCTCGCCACGACGCAAAGATCCGGATACCGGTGAAGTTTACATGTCGACCCTGAAGCCCATTGGCGAAGCGGTGACCCGAAAGAGCCTGAACACAGACACCCGTGAAGTATCCGAGGTGACTCTGGAGCCGGCTAACGATGACGAAATTGCCAATACCATCAAGGTGATGGGCGGACAGGACTGGGAACTGTGGCTCAACGCGTTGGCTGAAGCTGATGTATTGGCTGAGGGCGCCCAAACCACAGCCTATACTTACATAGGCCGCGAGCTGACCTTTCCAATTTACGGTGAAGCCACCATCGGCCGTGCCAAGGAAGACCTGGACCGCGCTGCGGCTGCCATTGACCAGCTATTGAAGTCCCGCGTGGGTGGCAGTGCCCGGGTTTCGGTGCTGAAGGCTCTGGTTACCCAGTCAAGTTCGGCTATTCCCGTCATGCCTTTATACATTTCATTGTTGTATCGGGTCATGAAAGAGCAGGGGACCCATGAAGGGTGTATCGAACAAATAAATACCCTGCTGACGGGCGAGCTCTATTCCGGTAAAGACAGCCTGACTCTCGACGACCAGGGCCGGGTTCGGGTAGACCTGAAAGAACTGACCGATGAAGTTCAGAACCGGGTGGAGACATTGTGGCATCAGGTAACAACTGAAAACCTTACCGAGTTGTCCGATTTTGACGGGTACCAGAAGGAGTTTTTCCGCTTGTTCGGCTTCGGCTACGACCAGGTGGATTACGACGAGGATGTGAACCCGGTTGTTTAACCCGCTGGGATCCTGAAGATAAGGCGCCAGGCTGGCGCCTTTTTTTGGCTTGTATCTTTATACCGTTATCTTGCACGCTTTCCTTACTCAGCTCCCTATATTCTCCTGTTTTTAAGTCCCCAAGCGCGATTTCACCGATTTGCCAGCGGATCAATCGCAGGGTCGGGTAGCCAATGTGGGCTGTCATCCGGCGCACCTGCCGGTTGCGTCCTTCACAAATGACCAGTTCCAGCCATTGCGTCGGGATCTCCTTACGCTCCCGAATCGGCGGGTGGCGAGGCCACAGCCCCTGGGGTTCGCTGATGCATTTCACCCGGGCAGGCCGGGTCAAGCCATCTTTTAACCGGATACCCTGGCGCAGATATTCAAGATCAGTCTCAGAGGGAATACCCTCCACCTGAACCAGGTAGGTTTTTTCTACTTTGTTCCTCGGGTGGGCCAGCTGGTGTATGAGCCCGCCGTCATCACTCAGCAACAGAAGACCTTCAGAATCAAAGTCGAGGCGACCGGCGGCATAAACGCCCGGAATC